>NZ_JAPFCC010000001.1:5100000-5167500 GCF_025562715.2 Endozoicomonas gorgoniicola | reverse complement strand
TCTTACCGTGGCGGCTTTCGTTGTCAAGCGATCATTTCTTTTCAACAAGAGTCGTAGAGAAGAAAGATGCTTTCGAACTCGCTAACCGTTCAACGTTTCGTTTGGATAACATTGAATGTCGTGGTCAGCGGCGGTGCATTCTAGCGAATCCGTTTTTGATGTCAACCACTTAATTGAGAAGAAGAAATCAGAGTCTGGATTCGTGACTGAAACTTCAGGTGGGCTTCGTGAAGAAGTGCTTTGGAAGTGATGTCCCGATCAGTGGAGGCGTAGTATACGCAGAAATTGATCTATGGCAAGCAGTAATTAAAAATTCTCACTGTCGTAAAAATGTCCTCTCTATATAAAGTAGAAAGGACGCATTTTCAGGCCCGGTTAAAATCGAATGATATAACGTCTGCAATCGCTCTTTTACCCAGCATCAGCATCAGGAGTCGATCAATCCCAATGGCAACACCTGCACAATCTGGAAGCCCATGCTCGAGTGCAGCCACCAGATGCTGGTCAAACGGATAAACAGGATAACCCTGAGTTCGCCGCTTTTCCTGTTCTTTTATAAAGCGTTGCTTCTGCTCACTGGCATCAGTCAGCTCGTGGTATCCATTGGCCAGCTCGACTCCATTAATAAATAACTCAAATCGGGCAGCTACTTTATAGCCTTCTTTATTAGTATGGATTCGAGCCAGAGCTGACATGCTGGCGGGGTAGTCATAAACATAAACGCCTGCGAGTTGCCCGGAAGCATCCTGCCCAAGAAAGGGCTCGATGGCTGAAGAGAACAGGAGGTCAAGACAGTCATTTCGATCCAGTTCTTCTAAATGAGGGTCTATATGTTGGTGAACCAGTTTAAAGAGGTCACTTAAACTCGCAGTATGAGGATTGATGCCAAGGTGCTGATGGAATATTTCGCCATAACTGACCCGGCCAACCTCCTTAAATTCTGAGACAGAGCTCAACAGTGCTGTCATATCGTCCATCAGAGCCTGCTGATCCATTCCTACCCGATAATACTCCAGCATGGTAAATTCAGGGTTGTGCCGACCTCCCGCTTCACCATTGCGAAAGACCCGGCCCAGCGAATAGATATCACCACTGCCTGCAGCCAGCAGTCGTTTCATCGCAAACTCTGGCGAAGTATGCAGGTAACAGTCTCTTGGCTGACCTTCTCCCAAAGGCTGGTACTGAACCTGAAAGCTATCTATAAACACATCCACCGTTGCGGCGCAGGAAAGCATCGGCGTCTCAACTTCCAGAACGGACTGACAGTCAAAGTAATGCCGTATGTCTTTGAGTAGTGTGGCTCTTTTCCGCAGTGTCATTAAAGAAGCAGACGGCTGCCAGTTATCGCCGGTCATCGACTGATTGCTCCTGTTTTGAAATCGTTCATGGGGTTCATTTCTATACTGAAAAGGCAATTGATTGTAACAAGGAAGTTAATATGAAGTTGTTCAAAAAAATCCCGGCTGCTCTGGCGATAAGCCTGATGCCCACTCTGGCCATTGCCTGTCCTTACTCTAACTCCGGTAACCCTCACGCTGCTGCAGCATGCACGATCCCTGATGGGGTCTATGAATTGAGTGGCACACTAACAACAGCTCCAAATCATACAGTACTGGTCTTTGTGCAAAATGCGTCGGCAAGGGTGCTGATAAAAGATAAAGCGGGAAACAATGACTTTGTTATAACGAGAAAACACCCAAAACATGGCCCCCGCCATGGAAAAAGAGGGGCGAAATCTGGTCAAGGGCATGCGAATGGACAGCATCATCGCGGCCATAAAGGCAAACACCGCCGACCAGGAAAGTCACATCATGGCCATGGAAACAGGCCGCCAGGATCAGCTATCTGTCAGGGAAATCAGATTAAAATCTGTTTTGGTCCGGAATCCAGAAAAGCAATAGCCTCTCCTAAAGGGCTAACTGGCAACATGGAGCTGACTCACACCAATGGTCAACTGTCTGGTTCCATGAGTCTGAATGGCAGCCTTAGCGGAACCAATGCGGTTCAACTGAACAGACAGCCTCGTTGAAAAGACTTGAATAGAAGTGAAGTATTTCGACAATGCAAAGAGGGGAAGCAATCATTGCTTCCCCTCTTTGCTTCTGACACCTCTGCCTTGATCGATAACCAATGGTTATTTCACACGACCTACGTACTCACCGGTACGGGTATCAATCTTCAGCACTTCACCTTCAACGATAAACAGTGGCACCTTTACAGTGGCACCAGTCGACAGCTTGGCTGGCTTGGAGCCACCCTGAGCCGTATCACCCTTCAGACCCGGATCAGTCTCTACCACTTGCAACTCTACGAAGTTAGGAGCTGATACGGACAGCGGGGCACCGTTATAAAGCGTTACACTGTATACTTCCTGTTCCTTCAGCCAGTCGATGGTGTCACCCACCGCCGCGCTGCTGGCAGCGTGCTGCTCGTAAGAACCATCAGTCATCATGAAGTGCCAGAATTCACCGTCGGTGTACAGGTACTCCATGTCATAGTCCATTACGTCAGCCGCTTCGATGCTTTCGCCAGACTTGAAGGTGCGCTCCCAAACCCGGTTAGTCATCAGGTTACGGAACTTAACGCGGTTAAAGGCCTGGCCTTTACCGGGTTTAACAAACTCGTTCTCGATCATGACGCATGGGTCACCTTCGAGCATTACTTTAAGTCCTGAACGAAACTCGTTGGTACTATAACTAGCCATCAGTCGCTACCAGTGAATACAAAAACCTCTATGATAACCCGTTCCGCACCCGGTGTGCATACCGTCAACCAAAAGACTGTGTCTGACAGCTGGCAAATGCAGCTGGCAAACTGTGTTACTCAGCCAGAAGAACTGCTTGAAATTCTGGGTCTGAACCCGTCCCTTTTACCTGCGGCTATCAGTGCCAGTAAAACGTTTGCCATGCGGATTCCACGTTCATATATAGCACGTATGGAGTACGGCAACCCGAATGACCCACTGTTAAAGCAGGTATTGCCTCTGGAGCAGGAACTTCAGCAGGTTGCAGGCTTTGGATTCGACCCACTGGGCGAAAAGGATAAAAATCCAACCGAAGGGGTTATCCATAAATACCACGGCCGTTTATTGATGATCACCAGTGGTGCCTGTGCTGTTAATTGCCGTTTTTGCTTTCGCCGGCACTTTCCGTATCAGGACAACCAGCTGAGCGGCCGTCATCTTGAAGATGCACTGAACTATATAAAGAACGACGATTCTATCCGGGAAGTTATATTGTCCGGCGGTGATCCTCTCGCAGCCAGTGACCGCCGTTTACAGCAGTTAACTGAAGCATTGGCAGACATTGCGCATGTTAAAGTGCTGCGAATCCACACCCGCCTGCCTATTGTTCTGCCCGACCGGGTTACCGACGACATGCTGGGCTGGCTTGGTTCGACCCGATTAAAGACCGTTATTGTGTTGCACTGCAATCATGCTAACGAAATCAACGGCAATGTCAGAACAGCCGTTGCCCGACTGAAACAAACCGGTGCTACTGTGTTGAACCAGGCTGTTCTCCTGAGAGATGTTAATGATAGTGTCGATGCACTGGTTGAACTGAGCGAAGCACTGTTCAATGCTGGCGCTATGCCCTACTACCTGCACCTGCTCGATAAAGTTCAGGGGGCTGCGCATTTTGATATTTCCAGAGAATCAGCTCAAGATCTGGTCAGAGGTATGATGGAGCGCTGTTCCGGCTATCTTGTTCCCAAGCTGGTTCAGGAGATTGCAGGAAAAGCTTACAAGACCATCATTCCTTTGAATTGATCAATGACGACCGGTTTAACAAAAAACTGACTGTAAATCGTTCAGTTAGTGTCTGAACTAAATGGAAATACAACTTTTTTCACCAAAGATGACGAAAATTGTATTTCCCTCTCACTGCTGTTTATCATGAATAAATACCTGAACGTTTTTTAGTCGACAAAATCAGGACTTTTCCATGGACACGCAGATTGAAAGGACTCAGCTGCAGGTACCGGAACGCAATCTTAAGACACTGACTTTTTGTAGTGCGGATGCACAATCATTAAATCAATGGCTTCAGGCATTGCCGAGAACGAACCTGCCGGATTGTGCCAAAAAACTGGGTTTTGCTCTCAAAGAACTGGCAAAACTCAATATTACGTCAAAAGAGCTGTTCGGACTGATTGAGCTGATCAGGCCCGTTGTTTATTTCATCACCCACCAGATAAATCGTAACGAACTGACTGAGGGCATTATCCACAGTGAACAGCAGATCTCTCTGTTGGGAAAATGCCAGCAACTGCATTTACTGCTATTCAGCTGTTACAAGTCTGTTGTCGACATTCATATCAAAAACAGTGACGACAACGCCCTGATGGCAGCGCCACTGCACCGGGCAATTGCTGAAAGTCACAGTCTTCTTTTGCTCATGCAAGAGCATTACCGGGGAATGCCTGAAACCGTGTGGCTGGATACTCACAAGCTGGTTCACATTGCCGGGGAAAACGACATGCTGCAATGCAGCCTTGATGACCCGCTGACGGCCAAGGCTCGTGAACTGACGATTATTGATCAATATAAGCGAATGCTTCTGCTAAGCCATTGCCGTTCTAATCAGTTGCATCAATCAGAGATTCGTCAGGTCAATAAAGCCCTGTGCTTATGGGCACCCCACGGCAAACTTCTGGATCAGCCGGATCAGAATTGCTGGTTTATGGTGAATACGCTATCCGATGAAGGTCTGCACCACACATTAACCGAAACCAGTAATGAGCACCCCGGACTAAAAGGTATGGATACCCGGGTTCTCAGTGCCCACCTGAAAAAAGTGGCCAGTTCAATTGACGAAAACAAACCGGCTACTTTGTCAAAGAGCCTGGTTCAGCATCTGGCTTCTGCCTGGGGTGCAGCAACACAGAGGCAGCATATTCGCCACGAAGGGTCTGAAAGCTGTTCATTTGCTTACGGCAGTAGCGCCTCTCATTATTATTTATCAGACAAACAGGCGTTTGACGACCTGGTCAAAAAACACTCAGACTCAAATAAGGCAGGAAAAAGCGGCTTTATTCCAGATAAAAGCGATATCTGGGAAGACGTACATGACGTTAATCAGGAAACAGGGGCATCCGAAGATAAAGCCTCTCTGGATTTTGAAGCCACTCCAACCGGATCACCCCTTTACCCCTGCTTTTCTGGAAAAGTGCTTAACACCAGTGCTGGCGGTTATTGTCTACAAGTGAGGGCTAATTCGAAAACAACCCTGGTACCGGGTGAGCTGATTGCCGTACAGGAAGGTACGCAGACAAACTGGATACTGGCAAGCGCTCGCTGGGTACACTCTATAGACGACAATAATATTATGCTTGGCGCCCAGTTACTAAGCGCTAACACCAAACCCTGTGCCATTAGACCACTCAAAAAAAACCGGGATGCCAGCCATTATCAAAGAGCCTTCCTGCAGCCCGCCATGCCAGCCCTGGACAGTCAGGCAACTCTGATCACGCCACGCATACCCTTTACAGCAGGAATGAAGTTTATTCTTCTGGAAGGTGGAAAAATCATAAAAGGTCAGTTGATGGAGTGCATAGAATCAACACCGAGCTATAGTCAGTATCAGTTTAGGTTTCTGGATAGTTCCTTATAAGGTGCAAGAGTGTTCAGGCAGTACCCTTTCATCAAACTGACTTGTTTTGTATTGGCGTTGTTCAGTGCAGGTTGTAGTACCACTGAAAAAGTAATGGACTCATGGCGGGGGCATCATATCGAAGAAGTTGTCGCGAACTGGGGCGCCCCCAGCGCCAGCCTGAAGCTGACCGATGGCAGAAGTATATATAGCTGGGTCTCGAACTGGGGGTCAGCTTATCTCCTGAATACCTGCCGACAGTCTTTTACAACAGACCAGAATAATATTATTCAGAACTGGCGTTTCACCGGCTGCCCGCAGTGGCAAACGCTTTCAGTGAAGGATGTATCAGAATTTTTTCCACAAAAGAACTAAAACTCTGGCAATGCTAAACTGAGAGACGTTTGTTTTAACAATAAGGTGACAGTACCCTCTATAATTCCAAGGATACTTTTTACTTTAGAATTGACGGTTTCAATACCATCAAACAAAGGCTTAAATCTTTCTCTCTGCAGCTCTCCAGCTTTGGATAAAACAGCACCTGCGAATAGTGTATTCCGGGGCAGCCTGGGGGTGTTTTTTGTTTCCTGATACGATACATCAAAAGGGTAGTGCATATCAGGATGCATCATTGCCGTATCGGGCAAGGAGTCTCCCGCAGAAATAACGACTTTGATTTTATCTCTGAATGAAGGGAACTCCTCTGACAGGTCGTTCATTAGCCTGGAAAAGGAAGCACCCTTATTCATCAATTTATGGTAAGCAAACAGTATGGTTGAACTGAAAGCAACGGATTGCTGCCAATACCCGTACTCAGCTTCTGTCTGTACGATACGTTTCAGTGTTTCAGCTGTTCTGGATATACTGTTATCTAAATAAAACGGACATTCATTTTTCAATGAACGAGCACTGATAGTGCTCGTACAACCAGCAGGTCTTAGCAAATCCCAGTAGGCATCATTGAAATAGATTTCGTAGTGCGGCCTTATGGATACAGGTGTTTTATTACCAAAAAGTGGGTTGCTTATAAAACGATTAAAGAAATAGCGAGAACCTTCGCCAGCAATCACTATATCAGGTTCAGGATAGGGTCGTGACCAGTTATCAAATGAAAGCTCATAATAGTTACGAGCCGTATTGTAGATGAGTAAAAGCTGCTTATTCTGCCGTAATATCAGGAGTGCATCGGCCAACTTGGTGTGTAACTCTGTCTCAGTAAGGTCTTTATAGAGAACCGTTCCGTCAATATCCCACAAAAGGACTAATAGCCACTCGGGGTTCTCAGCCATCGTTGTTTTCAGTTTATTCAGCAGGAATAGTAAATGATTAATATTTTCTTCGGCTTGCTTATCCCCGCTTTGCTCTGCCCCGGTTGTTTGAGATAAAGTTGTTTGAGATAAAGAAAGCTCCCTGAAAGATTCAGTTATCTGGGCGACCTGTCCTTCTGCCTGATAGTCTGGTTTATTGGGGGTGTTTGGGTTAGGTCTGTTAATAAGATCAACTGCACTTAAGACATTGTAGGCCATGAAATGTATTAACTGATCATCCCCTTTTTTCAAAGCTGTACTGATGTCATATTTTAAAGGGAGCAGCCTTACAAACTGTGTGGCAGACAAAGTTGCTTCCGAGAAAGCATACGTGGTGCCTGTCAACAATAAACTGAAGTAAAGGATCAGGCAGCGGATATAGATTGTTTTTGTGGTTAATGACCGTTTTTTTCTTATCATTTGACTCTCACCTGCAAGAGACAGATCAACTGGAAAGAGAGTAGACGATCTTTAAAAGACTTGCGTTGAACCAGCTGATACAAAGGCTCCTGTGCTATGCCGCCTTCTTTATAGAAACGGTGGAATATGCTTCCTGCTTCCGCAAAATCAGCAAAAACGTTTTTTACCGTCGATGACTATGGAACTGTTTTACCGGAATTCAGGTCTTTCTGTTATCCCCTCCCTTGAGCAAGTGACAGGACTTGAACGACAGAAATGGACTACTGCGTACGACATAAAAAGTGATTCCTCAAAAATAATACCGTCGCTCTTTATTCTTTTGAGCAAAACTGCCCCGTTCATCACTGTGGTTGAACGTTGATTGGTATAGTTACCGGAAGAGTTGTGCCTGCGAAAGTTAATTGCAGGCACTGAAGTGGTTTAAATGCCAATGCCCTTTCTGGAGTTCGTCATAGTATTCCTTACTTTCAATGTTTCGCAATGCCTCACGACATTCTGCAATGCGAATTGCGGCTTCACGGCAACTGTTTACTTTGTTGGAACCACCACATAATGAAAGACAACACGGACACGTTCAGCTGATTATTAGAAAAACAGGCGTCCTTGAAAGTTGATGTTGACAAGCTGAATGGTAGCCCGGTTTTTTTATCTGTTTCCGCAGAGGCTTTTCCCGGGTGTTTCATTTCCCATGTCGTAAGAGGAAAGGGTGCCTGAGTAAAGTCGAACAGGCTGTTCGCAGTAATAGAAGAACCACCGCCTGACGCACCATCATCATATTTATCACCGGGCTTCTTCATAAATGATCTGTATTCATCTTCTACATCCGGAGCAAAAAAATTGAATGCAACGGCCAGGTCTAGGGGCATCAATGCAATGGAGTAGCCGAAACCCTGATTCCAGATGGCTATATGCCTTCCATTAAAGACCATGACAGACATTTCCGGCGCTTTCCCCGACTGGACCATTACCACTTCATCATCTGCGGGCAAAATGAAAGAATAAGGCGTGCTGTCTGTCACTTCATTTCGCTCAGAGTCGAGGAATTGATGAAGGGTATAGTTATCGAACCCCGTCAGGCGTCGAAACTCTGGTGCCACTGAATGATTGCTAATCTTGTGAACAGGCGGTGCTCTGTGACTAAAATCCAAAGTCCAGGCTATAACCTCCCCCTGAGGGAGTCTTAGATACTCTTCAATGGTCATTCCCATCTCCGGATGAGCTTGAAAATTGAAACGATGGCTGGTGTCATGGAAACGGAGATTTTCAGGCATACTGGCATCTGGTTGAATAAAATTTAACAGTGCGATGTCCGGTATGGATTCATAGTTTAGCGTGTGGAGATGCTCTTCCGGGACATACCTTTCATATCTGGTTTTACCGATGGCTCCCCCGTTGACATCAATTTGGATGTCATCATGCTCATGTCCTGTGATCCGCCTCAGTTGTCGTCCTGTAATAGGGGGAAAGCGGTTGCCATGCCTGGGTGGGAGAGAGAAAGCTAACAGTGAAAAGCGACTGGAAAAAGGCGGGCGGCTGAAATCAGTAGAGCTGGCCAAAATATGGGTAATGTCGTTAGGTACACGAATTTTTTTGGGTGGAATACGGATCACTGCAAAAATATGAGGCTTGGCTACATCAGTAATGAGCCGTAGAAAATCTTTCCAGTTAACCGCACTAACCTGACACGATAAAACGGACAATAATAGGAGGCAACCAAACTTAATCGAGTTCGTCATAGTGTTCTTTACTCACAATGTTTTGCAATGCTTAACAGCATCTTGAAATGCGGATTGCAGTTTGACGGTAAAAACAGGCTGGATGAGTCTTTTGAATCGAGTGTGAGTAAAGTCTATGTCGGGCTTACCATCAAGTTTTGAGACCAAGTTTTCACCCGGATATAAACCATCAAATACCTCAGTAAACGGTTACCGAAATGTAATTTTTTCTTTCCGTGAAAGTACGGGGCTTTCCGCTAGTTCCGGTAACTATCTTCATAGTAACTATCTTCATGGTAACTATCTTCATGGTAACTATCTGCCCCCCCAATAAACGCCATGATGTTTGAGTTTAATTCCTGAACCAATGACGCTAACGGCTTAAAGACTCCATGTCCTTTTCGCTGAATCCCAACAGGTAAAGAATGCTGTCCAGCCCCAGAGTAGAAATAGACTGTCGGGCATTTTTCTGCACCAGGGGCTTGGCACGAAAGGCAATACCAAGACCTGCAACACTCAGCATGGGCAGGTCATTGGCACCATCGCCCACAGCGATGACCTGATCCAGTTCGACGCCTTCTTTAACGGCAATATGCTGCAAAAGGCTGGCTTTGCGTTCACCGTTCACAATATCGCCCTTCACTTTGCCCGTGACTTTGCCCTCTTTAATATCCAGTTCATTGGCATACACATAGTCGATGCCCAACTGCTCCTGCAGGTGCCGGGCAAAGTAGGTAAATCCTCCAGACAGTATGGCAGTTCGATAACCGAGAGCCTTCAGGCTCTTGATCAGCCGCTCAGCCCCTTCTGTCATTGGCAGTTTTTCAGCGATGTCCTGCAACACCGACTCATCAAGCCCTTTCAACATGGCAAGGCGTTCACGGAAACTGGCGTTAAAATCAAGTTCACCCCGCATTGCACGCTCTGTTATTTCTGCCACCTTTTCGCCGGCTCCGGCAGCGTCGGCCAGCAGGTCAATCACTTCGGCCTCAATAAGGGTTGAGTCCATATCAAACACAACCAGACGTCGGTTCCGGCGAAAGACCGTGTCTTCCTGAAAAGCAACATCGACATCCAGCTCAGACGAAATATGCAAAAAGTCAGAACGGAGTTTAGCCAAATCAGGAGATATGCCACGAACAGAGAACTGCAGACAGGAGGACAGGCTACCCTGTTCTTCCTGCTTCAGGGAACGACGCCCTGAAAGACGACGAATATCGTCAATATTCAATCCGTGTTCTGCCGTGATGCCCGACACTCTGGCAATCTGTTCAGCGGATACATGCCGGGCCAACAACGTCAGAATATAACGCTTTTTCCCCTGCTCTCTGACCCAGTGTTCATAGTTTTCATCAGAAACGGGTTGATAGTTAAATTGCAGATTGTGTTCATGGAAATGGAACATCAGTTCTTTGATAACCGGTGCAGCTTCCTTTCCTTCAGGCAGACGAACCAGAATCCCCCAGGTCAATGTGTCATGAATAACCGACTGGCCAATATCCAGAATTTCCAGACCATAGTCAGCCATAATGGATGTAATGGAAGAGGTCAGCCCGGGTTTATCCTGCCCGGTGACATTAATCAGCAGTATTTCGCTCACTTTTTATCCGACAATTTTATTGATCTGCAAGTATTGTAACCCACTCCTCAGCAGTGTTAAGCAACTGACAATACAAAACCGGCTGATGGCAATTATTTGCAGCATAAATTGAAGCTCATCACTTTATTCTTCCGGGCAGCCTGTCATCATAGAAGGTAAATTCGCCTTTATTATCAGGAGATTCGGCTTTGCAATCGCCGATTAAGTTCATCAAACACATCACCGATCGATTGTATTCGCTGTCGATACGAAACCAGTTGCTGCTGATTTTCAGCCTGTTTTTTATTGCCGTGATCGGCAGCAGCGGCATGATTATCCGTTCAGAAATGAACTCTGCCAGCCAGCATCAGTCTGACACCATTGGCGTTTTACTGAGTCAGCAAACAGCCAGTGCCGCCACCGACATGCTGGTCACCGGAGACCGTTTGAGCCTGAGTGTTCTTCTTAATCAGCTGGTACAGACGCCTTACGTTGCCAGGGCTGCGATTTACAGCATTGATAATCGCAAAATTGCCAGTTCAGAAAGTGAAGATTCCACGACGGTTTCCGGACAAACCTATGCATCGCCCATACACTATCAGGATGTTATTGCCGGTTATGTACGCCTGCAGCTGGACGAAGCCCTGTTGACCAAAAACGCCCGCGATGCGTTAGTGGTGATTACTGCCGTCAGCCTTATCCTGCTGGTTGCTGCACTGATTTTTCTGCAAATCTACGCCACAACGCTGAGCAGCAGGCTTGAACTGGTATTACGTCAGTTAAGAAGCTTATTGCAAACTCCGCTTGTTAACCGGGATAAATCCGGTAATGAACTGAACCAGCTTGCACACTTTGTGGAACAGCAGCTCACTGAAAAACTGGCTAACAGTCAGTCAGAAGATGAAGAGCCGGAAGCTGAGCAGGATGAAACGTCTGTGGTCGTCTGTATACGTAACAAAAACCTGCCACGGTTACGCCAGTTGATTTCCCATCAGGACATGATGGATATTCTTCATACTCACACCTTCGCTATCGAACAGGCTGCCAGCCTTTATAACGGTGAAATAAGCTACACCCCCGAAGGTAATGCCTATATCCGGTTTTCCAGTTTCGACAGCAGCGAGTTTACACAGGATGCCCTGAGCTGCTGCCTGTTAATTGAATCGGTCAGCCGGGTCATTGGCGAGAACGCCATTGTCAAAATTCAGGTGGGTATCGGGCTTTGTGTCAGCGATGATATTCCGGATTTTCCCGGAGACGAGTCTCCCAGCGAGGTAGACAGTGCCGCAGGTAACGCATTAATGCTTGCCAGCTTGCCGGGAGAAGAGGGTTTGAATATGTTGAAGGAGCAGTTAAGCTGGCTGCCAACGGAGCTGGCAGAGTTCAGCGCCTCTGGGCATGCAGAAGACATTGTTCAAATAACGGGTATTGCCGAAGAACAGAAAAAAAAGATCAATCAACAGGCTTATAACCTGAGCAGGGAACTGGAAAGAGAATCAGTATGAACCGATCCGTTATCGAGTTATTGCAGTCGCATCGTTCAATTCGCAAGTTTACCGACCAGCCAATTGACAACGCTTTGTTACTCCAGCTGATCCGCGCCGGACAAAGTGCCGCCACCTCCAGCAACCTCCAGGGTGTCAGTGTTATTCGTATACGCAATCCACAAACCCGTGAAGCCATGGCGGAACTGGCCAGTGGGCAGCCTTATGTTGCCAGTGCCGCTGAGTTTCTGGTGTTCTGTGCCGACCTTAACCGTTCAGCCGTCTGCTGCGAAAAAGAAGGTCAGCAACTGGCTGACGGTATGACCGAGCATTTCATGATCGCAACGATTGATGTGGCCCTGTTTGCCCAGAATGTCGTGGTGGCGGCAGAGTCTGAAGGACTGGGCATCTGTTACATTGGTGGCATTCGCAACAATCCGGCAAAAGTCAGTGAACTGATTAATCTTCCACAGAATGTTTATCCGGTATTTGGCCTGTGTCTGGGCTATCCGGATCAGAACCCGGAGCTTAAGCCCCGCCTGCCTGTTGATATGGTGTTAATGGAAGAAGAATATCAGCCTGTGGATGAACAGCTTCTGGCCGAATACGATGAAACCATGCGTGACTATTACCACCAGCGAACCAAAGGTAAGCTGGATCGGGTATGGAGTCAGGATATGTCGGCTCTTCTCGGAAAAGAGTCGCGCCCACATATGAAAGCGTTTCTAGCCAGCAAAGGCTTCAAAATGCGTTAAAGCGGTTTGAAAAAAATGCTCCCATGCAAACCGTGGGAGCATTTTCTTAATGAACCATTACAGCCTCATTTCAATACCACGTTCTGCCATGTATTGCTTGGCTTCAGGAATCGAGTATTCCCCAAAGTGAAAAATACTCGCCGCCAGAACCGCATCCGCCTTACCTTTTTGAATGCCATCCACCAGATGATCCAGGTTCCCTGCTCCACCTGAAGCAATAACCGGAATCGACAGTGCTTCGGAAATAGCCCGGGTGACCCCAAGGTCATAACCACTCCTCACACCGTCCTGATCCATGCTGGTGAGCATGATTTCACCGGCTCCCAACTGCTCCATTTTTATCGCCCACTCAACCGCATCGAATCCTGTAGGCTTGCGACCACCATGGGTAAAAATTTCCCAGCGATCTTCTTCGCCGGGCTGACTCACTTTCTTGGCATCTATCGCTACCACGATGCATTGCGACCCAAAACGCCCGGCGGCTTCCTGAACAAACGCCGGGTTAAAGACAGCTGCCGTATTAATGCTGACTTTGTCAGCTCCGGCATTGAGCATGATACGAATGTCTTCCACCTTGCGAATACCACCACCGACCGTCAGGGGAATAAACACTTCGCTGGCCATTCGTTCCACGGTATGAACCGTTGTATCACGTCCTTCATGGGTGGCAGTAATGTCCAGAAACGTGATTTCATCAGCCCCTTCATCGTTATAACGGCGAGCGACTTCCACCGGGTCTCCGGCATCGCGGATATCCACAAACTGAACACCCTTTACTACCCGACCGTTTTCAACATCAAGACAGGGAATTATTCTTTTTGCTAAACCCATACACAGCCTTCAGTTATTAATTCACAAACCGTACACAGAACGGGTACTGGTAATATTTCCCACCACTGGCCTTCAGGCCAGCACGAATCATTAATATCAATGCCAGGATGACTACTACCGGCACAAGGGGCAGAAAAAGCAGTCCGACAATGATCAGCTTCAGGGCAAGCCATATCGCAGCCAGCAAGGTCAGGGATATCTGAAAGTTCAGTGCCTCTCTGCCATGGTGGTCCAGAAAAGCTGACTCATTACGCTTGGTCAGCCAAATCAGCAACGGCACAACAATGTTCATGCCCGGAATCAGAAAACCCAGCAATGGCAACAGGTGTGCCAGCATGGCTATGTTCTTTTCATCCCGGCCCGGAGGTGGGTCCAGATCCCTCATGGGAGGCCATTCATCCATTTTTCAAAAAAAACCGTTCAGGGAGTCCACTGTAAAAAGTTTTCCAGCAGCTTCAAACCACTGGCAGCACTTTTTTCCGGGTGAAACTGCACGGCAAAAATGGCATCTCTTGCCAGTGCAACATCAAAGTTTACACCGTAGTCACAACGACCCACCGCCACCTCATCGTCAACGGCATGAGCATGGTAGCTGTGGACAAAATAAAACCGTTCGTTGTTTTCTATGCCCTCCCACAAGGCATGAGGCTGATGTTGATCGACCCTGCTCCATCCCATGTGGGGAACCTTCAGTTTATCACCCGCCGGGCTTTTTAAGTCACGCCCAAAAAACTTCACGTTGCCTGACATCACCCCCAGACATTCAACGCCACCGTTTTCTTCACTATGATCCAGCATCACCTGCATACCCACGCAAATACCCAGCAGCGGTCGTTCCGAAGCCACCACTTCCCTGACAACGTCGTCTACACCTTTATGCCGTATTTCTGACATACAGTCGCGAATAGCACCAACGCCCGGCAAGACAACACGGTCAGCCTGCAGGACGATTTTAGGATCACAGGTAACAACGACTCTGGTATCTCTGCCTGCAACATGCTCGAGAGCTTTGCTGGCTGAGTGCAGATTTCCCATTCCATAATCGATAACAGCCACTGTTTTCATGGTTTACAGCGAACCTTTGGTCGAAGGCATCTGCCCGGACATACGGGGATCAAGCGTCAGAGCCATGCGCAAAGCCCGCCCAAACGCTTTGAATACGGTCTCAATCTGATGGTGAGAATTACGCCCACGGAGGTTGTCGATATGCAGGGTAACATTGGCGTGGTTCACAAAGCCCTGAAAAAACTCATAGAACAGATCAACATCAAACTGACCAATATGGGCGCGGGTAAAATCAATATTGTACTCAAGGCCGGGACGACCTGAAAAATCGATCACAACCCTGGAAAGCGCTTCATCCAGCGGTACATAAGCGTGCCCATAACGGGTAATCCCTTTTTTATCGCCAATCGCTTTGGTAAATGCCTGCCCAAGGGTAATGCCTATGTCTTCAACGGTATGATGGTCATCGATGTGATTATCACCATCGGCTTTTATATCGAGGTCGACCATGCCATGACGGGCAATCTGATCCATCATGTGTTCCAGAAACGGTACACCAGTATCAAACTGACCTTTGCCTGTACCATCGAGATTGATATCAACCCTGATTTTGGTTTCCAGTGTATTCCGCTCTACACTAGCTTTACGCTTTGACATTAAAAACTCCGGTTCCGGTTCTTGTTTCTTTATCTATCTGTTTTTATAGCTGTCTGTTTATGCAGGGCTGAATCTTTTTTGTTTTGCTTGATTTTATATTGAAGCCTATAGCAGAGGCCTGATCATTATAGGCATTAAGCCCTTCACCGAAAACAGGCAGCCAAAACTATCTTTTCCTCAGAGCTTTCTCCAGGCCTGTTATCATTCAGCCCGCACGTTTTCATACAGTCCGCCCTTGAGCTTGCTTAACAGGCTGTCCACCTTTTTGCGCTTTACCTGTACCAGCCTGCCAGTTAAAGGACGTTCGCGGTCATTTGTCCAGTGTTTAGACCAGAAATCAGTGGTATCAATACACTGTTCAGGGAAGTTAGTCAGGTTGAACTGTTCAGCCTGTTCAATGCAAGCGGTCAAAAACTCATCCACCTCTGACATCAGAATCGGGAACTTACCCGCTGGCTGAAGTCTGGACGCCTTTTTAGTTGTATAGATCCAGAAGTCGCCTTTTGAAGGAATCACCTGCCCGGTCATCGATGAGATGCTTTTACGGTCCAGACGGGTTCTGCACATTCTTCGTTCGGTTCTGTCATGGGTATTGATGATACCGGGACTCACCTCGACCAGAATGCCGTTCAACAATTTTCCGGCTTCAGGGGCAACACCAA
This sequence comes from Endozoicomonas gorgoniicola, assembly GCF_025562715.2. Taxonomy (NCBI): domain Bacteria; kingdom Pseudomonadati; phylum Pseudomonadota; class Gammaproteobacteria; order Oceanospirillales; family Endozoicomonadaceae; genus Endozoicomonas; species Endozoicomonas gorgoniicola. Next base: position 5,151,494 of record NZ_JAPFCC010000001.1, on the reverse strand, counting down.
GCGTCGTGTACTTGCCTTCATCTTTTATGCGGGTCATCCAGCCACGCTGATAACCGCTGATCCACACAGGAAGCTGACTGTTGTACTTTTTCTTAATTTTTTGTTCTCTAAGGCTTTCAAGTATATTCTTAATTTTTTGTTCTCTAAGGTTTTCAAGCATATATTGCCCATAGGCCACCACATACTGAGGTTGTTTTTCATCCAGCACCGGAAAACAGTCAGTATCCATCGCACTCGTCTCAGGAGTAAATAAAAGACTTCCAGTTGCCAGCAAGCTGGCAAGCAGAGAAACAACCGTTGCGCCCGGAACTTTCCTGAGAGTCCACATGACAAAATCCTCACCAAAAAACCTTAAACATAATAGCTGCTTAAATGGCTACCAAAAAAAAGCTGACTCTGGACTGCCTTAATAAGTAACCAGAAAATATAGCCTTGTTTACCTGGCCGGGGCTTTTCGCCTGACTCACAACATCTTGTGTGATAAAAATAATTCACACACAACTGTTGCATTCCATTTTCAAATCTGTTCTGTTAAAGGTAATGAATCAGAAGGATCTGGCTCATGCCTGGTCGAGTGCTGTTTACCTGTAAACCACTCAGTCTTTCAGTCGTGGCTGCGCTTGCACCCCTGTCTGCCCCTGTGGCGGAGGCGTTACTGTTGCCTCCAAAACCCCTTGCCCTGAGTTCATCCTGGGACTGTAAATCCAATGCCAACAACGACTGGCTGTGTCGAAAAGATGCAACCAGTGACTACAGCCAGCCTCTCGAAGAGGTTGCCAGACAAAGAAAATATCAGCCTGCACAAGCCCGTGAAGACTATCGATCAGATGACTATCCATCTGCTAATGGAAAGTACCCGACTAATGGAAAGTACCCGACAGCTCCGGAAGGCAGCCAGTACCCACCACAGCAGCAATACAATCTGGCTTACCCTTCCTCTTCAGACGACAGTTTTCGTGATCCTTACCAGGCCCTCTATCAGTCTGTACCAGACGATCCTCAACCACCGGCAAGACAATACCGGGAGTCTCCTGTTACCAGACTGCCGCTGGAACCGTTTTACCCCAGACAACCTGTAACCGTTGCGGAAACAGAAAGCCAGAACCTGAACCGCCTGCTGAATGCCCCTCATGGCAGCTACGTGCTGCAATGGCTGGCTGCACATACCCCAAAACCTCTCAGGGAGTTACAGAGTTATTACCCTGTTCTGCAAACAGCGGCTATTGTTCAATATCGTCGAAATGGTAAAGAGTGGTACGTACTTCTTGATGGTCCGTTCAACGACAGGAGTACTGCAAACGAAGCGCTGCAGGCAGCTCCCCGATCCGGCATGATTAACAAGCTGTATCCCTGGACACGCTCAGTCGCCAGTATCCAGAAACTCGATCTCATCCGCCCGGATACCCCTGACCCAATTCCGGAACAACCAGTCCTGGCAAGCCAGTACAACATACCGGTTGGCTCTCGCCAGCCAGCCGAAACCATGTTTGCCAGTATTGCGCCAGCCTATCCAAGCATGGAACAGACGTCAGATTATTCCTATAAAGTTCCAGGTTACAACACGGCTTCACAGCCTGAACCCTACGACTACAACGTCAATCCGTTCCAACAGCAGATTCAATATAATCAGCAAAAACCAGAACACCTGAGAGGTTATAAAGGAAATACTGAGCGTCAGTCGTCAAGACGATATCAACGAGAGAAAGAACCTGAAGGAGTTCTGGAAGCGCCTCCGGGCAGTTACACCATTCAATGGTTAGCCAGCAGTAAAAAGGAAACGCTCGAACGGACTAAACAGCGTTTTCCTTATCTGGAAGACGCCCAGGTCATTCCGTACCGCAAACGTGGTCGCAACTGGTATGTGCTGGTCAGCCCTGCTTATGACAACCTGGCGATGGCAAAACGAGCGCTGGAGCAACCAGCCTATGCCCGCATAGCGACCAGGCTTTATCCAAGGGTTCGCCCGGTAGATAAACTGCGGCAACTGGCGGCACAGAGTAAACCTGCCCATCAGGATCAACGTATCACGGCTTCCCAGCAACGTTCACGCTTGTCCAGACAGCCATCAGCACCCCCTGTGCTGCCTCACAAAAGTCGTCCAACCAGTCTTCTGCAGAATTCAGATGGCAGTTATACCATTCAGTGGTTTGCAGCCAACAAGCCAGAGTCCATTAAAAAAATGAAACAGCGCTTTCCTGAACTGGCTTCTGCGGTCACGGTCCATTACCGGCGTAACCAGAAAGACTGGTATGTACTGTTACAGGGACAGTTCAACAGTAGCAGTGAAGCGTTGTCGATCATAAAATCACCGGTAATGCAGGATGCTGTCCGAGTCCTGCATCCATGGACTCGCCCTCTGACCTCTCTGAAAAAGCTGGGCATTCGGGAAACCTGATGCCCTCAATAATCATCTAATGCCTATCGGTCTATCCCCAGCGCCTTCAGATCAGTAAACTGAACGAATAACTACTTTACAAGAACCCCAAACACATTCGACCGAGGCGAACCATGAACCGCATTATCAAGTTTTTTGTCTTTGTGGTAGCTGGACTGGCCTTAATTTTAATTATCGCCGCCCTTGTCCTTCCCAGAGTACTCGACCCTAACAATTACCGGGATGAAATCAGCCAGCTGGTTTACGATAACACGGGGCTGACGCTCAGTATTGACGGGCCTATCGGCTGGTCAGTTTTTCCCTGGCTGGGGCTTTCTCTGCAAGACATCAATGTCAAAGGTTCCGGAGAAAAGCCATTCGCCGAACTGGGCAAAGCTGAAGTCAGCGTTAAACTGCTGCCCCTGTTGAGCCAGACCGTAGAAATGCAGACCGCCACTTTGATCGGGCTGAAACTGAACCTGATTAAAGACAGGCAGGGTAACGGTAACTGGGAAACCAGATATAAGCCTTCTGAACCGGGTGGTTCTGAATCTGCCAAAAACACAACAGAGACCTCAGCAGCTTCAGAACCAGTCGGTGAAAAACAGCCTTTGCAGATCAACATTGCCAACGTCGTTGCTAATGACCTGATCATTCAGTATCAGGATCTTGCTACAGGAAAATCCTACACCATTGATCAGGCCAGCCTGACCACCGGTGCCATTCGCAATCAGGAACCTTTCGATTTTGATCTGCAGGCACGCATCAGGAGCAATGAACCAGACCTTGCATTCCAGACAGGGCTGAGCGGTAACGTCAGTTTTGACCTGCAAAATGGGCAGTACGCCCTGAAAAACTACAAACTCAGTGCCAGACCAGATATGGCTCAGGGCGAAAACATCAACCTTGTGGGTAATGTTAACTATCAGCAGGAGCCGATGAAGATTGACGGCACAATGGATGTTACTGAATTCAACCCTGCCAGACTGTTAAGCCAGATTAAAGTCAGCCTGCCCCCGATGGCTGACCCGGACGCTTTAAGCAAACTGTCGTTTAACAGCCAGTTCACCACCAATGGCAAACGCTTTGACGCTAATACCCTGAAGCTCAGCCTTGACAGCTTTGTCATTGATGGCAACCTCAAGGTCACTGACCTGGACACCCAGGCCATGAGGTTCCAGTTTTCCGGTAATGACCTGAATCTCGATAACTACCTGCCACCAGCAAATGACGGGGCGCACTCTAATAAAGAAGGTAGCGGTAAAGAAGAAAGCAGTCAGCAAACGGCTCCGGCAACCACCAGCGAAGTCCCCCTGATTCCGGAAGATGCTCTGCGTCCTTTGGATATCAAAGGTTCCCTGAAGCTGAATTCCATGACCGTGGCAAAACTGAAGTTTGAAAACCCCAGTGTTCAGCTCACTGCTAAAAACGGTCGTCAACAGGTTAAAATCAATTCAGCTTTCTACAAAGGCGTCATTGATCTGGACACCAGACTGGATGTACGCCAGAAGGGCAATCCAAAAGTATCAACAGTGGCAGGCCTTAAAGGCATTGACCTGCAATCTGTGGCCGAACCGGTTCCGGCGCTGGCTTCTGTGGAAGGCAATCTGAATGCCGATGTGAATGTCACTACCCACGGCCTGCTGCAAAGTACTCTGACCCGAAACCTCAACGGCAAGGTAGGGTTCAGGATTGCCAATGGCGCCTTCACCGGAACCAATTTCGACAAGCTGGTGTGTGAAGGCATTGCCCGGATTCGCAACAAAGACCTGCAGAAAAAAGACTGGGGAGAATCAACACAATTTAAAAACCTCAGCGGCAGCTTTGATATTCGAAATGGTGTTGCCAGCAACGACAACCTCACCGCAGCCCTGGCGAACCTGAACCTGAAAGGCGATGGCACCGTCAACCTGATAGAGCAGGCCATGGATTACCACGTTGGCCTGAATATCAGTGGCGACACGGCTCCGGACAGCGACCCTGCGTGTCAGGTAAACGAGGATTATGTGGAGGTCACCTGGCCAGTACGTTGCCGTGGAGAGCTGGGCAAACCGGATTGTGGCCTCGATACAGAACGTCTGGCTGACACCATTGCCGGTCTGGCCAGACAGGAAGTGAAGCATCGCATTAAAGAAGAAATCGAGGAGAAGGTTGAAGGCCCTCTCAAGGATGTTCTGAAAGGTTTCTTTAAGTAATTATTTTTCACTCGGCCTTGAGTCCGGGTAGCATAACACCCGGACTGCCCTGGCACCGATTCCAGAGAGTTCAACAACATGCTTAAGCCAGAACTTTGGCATGGTAAATGGATCAGCGCCGGAGGACGCTCCACCAGATGATGACCAGGCTATTCCGCCAGATTATTGCATATTAGAGAAAAACCCGCCTTGTCTTTTTGGCATCAGGAACTATACTTTTCAGGCTCCAAATGAAGCATTGGAAGAGCTGTCTGGCGAAATTTCAACACCAGAATCCGGCAGCGGTATTCATAATTGTTTTTGTAGCTCTTAACCAGACTCTTTTAAACAGATTGGCCCGTCAAACAGATGCTTTTCGTCGTCTGTCCCGATAATAACGTGCCGGATGTTAAATTTCTGAACCGCTTCCGATTCAGATAGAAATAAGCTTCGTCAGCTTATGGTTGTTTATAACTTCTTATCACAATAGGTTGGAAGAAGTGTTAATTTGGGAGCTGTATTGTCATGAACACTTATTTTGCAAATGACAGGCACTTCAAAACATCATCAGCCTGTATTCAAACTTTTTGTTGTGTTGCCGTTGCAATTAGCCCTGAACATGAGATCGCTGTAAGAAATAGCGGTGATTCGAAAAAAGCAACAGTCGTTTTTAATAAGGATGAATGGAACGCCTTTATCAAAGGTGTCAAAAATGGAGAGTTTGACCTCAATTGAAAACTCCCGCCAAGGGTGACTTCTCCTTTTACCATGAAATCTCCGGAACCAGAGTAAAGAGTGCCACCCCGGGCGGATTACAGGGGCGTCAACTCAAGCAGTCTGCTTAATTCAGGGAAGAACCGGTCTGTTCCCGATCAGACTCTACTCTATAGCCGCAAGTTCAAAGCCCGCAAGCCGACAATATCAGTTATTACCTTCCTGCGTTGCCATGGCTGCCATGAAAATAGACAAAATTCTTCAGTTACTGACTGACAAAAAAGGCTCCGAGTGCTTTTTCACCGTAGGCATTCCACCCAACCTCAAAATTGGTAAATCGATCCACAACGTTGGTAACACGGTTCTGACCAGTGAACAGGCACATCAGAGTATTCGTACTTTTATGGGAGAAGAACGCTTTCAGCAGTTTGTTAAAAACAAAGAGTGTAATTATGGCTACAACCTGAAAGATGTCGGACGCTTTCGGATCAGTGCTTTTTTCCAGAAGTCTGAGCCTGGTCTGGTGATTCGCAGGCTTAACTCTTACATTCCCTCTCACCAGGAGTTGTCGATACCTCCACAGATTGCTGACCACATGTTGCAGGAACGCGGGCTTATTCTGATCACCGGAGCAGCAGGAGCGGGTAAATCCACGTCAATGGCTTCACTGGTTGATTACCGCAACCAGAACAGCAAAGGCCATATCATTACCATTGAAGACCCTGTGGAATACATTCATGAGCACAAAAACTGTATTGTTACCCAGCGGGATGTCGGACTGGACACCGAAAGCTATGAAGCCGGTTTGTTTAATGCACTGAGACAGGCGCCCAACCTTGTGGTGGTCGGAGAAATTCGCTCTCCCGGCGTTATGAAACATACCGTTGAATTTGTTGAAACCGGCCATTTATGCATAGCCACCATGCACGCCAATAACACCTATCAGGCTCTGGAAAGAATCATTCACTTTTTCCCCCCAGAACAGCACTCTGAGATTCTTATGGACCTGTCACTCAGCCTGAGAATGGTGGTCGGCCAGCAACTGGTTGAGGGTAAAGAAGAAGGCTCGGTGGTACCAGTACACGAAATCCTGATCAACACGCCACGAGTCGCCGACCTCATCAAGAATGGCGAAATCGACGAACTGAATGAGACCGTTCATAAAGGCAAAAGTCAGGGGATGCAGACCTTTGACCAGGCGCTCTACGATCTGGTTAAAGCCGGAAAAATTACCCAGGACCGCGCCATGCTGCACGCTACATCGCCAAACAACCTGCGTCTGTTGCTGAAGATGGATCAGGTGCCTTCCTCGAATTTCGGATCAAATGACAACCTAAGCATCAGCCCTGTGGACTCTGAAAACCAGCAACGGAATTACTGACTGCCACCTCCCCGGCTCCCGGCAAGCGCCTGTGCAGTCAGGCGTTAAACAACCCCGCCACTTTTTTTGCCGCAGTCAATCCCTTTTCGGAACCTGACCAGTATTCTGGATTAACAGTCAGATTAAGCCTCTTTATCACTTTAGGCCAGCGGGACTCTAATGGATCATGGCCTTCAGGCAATACAAACCCGACTATCGATGTATTGGGAATAGGGGCTAGAAAGCATACTTCATAATGTATGTCTTCAAGAACCGGCGGTTGTAAAAATGTATCCATGGTGTGAGATACAACAAACCCTGCCATGTCCATTGCATCAATCAAGTAAACATACCCTGCCGGTTGCCAGCGCCTCTCAACGTAGTAGGCTGCATCATAGATAGAGACAGTGGTTGATACACCCTCATGGAACGTACTGCCACTGCCATAACCATAAAGAACGTCTTCATCCAGAATGGCGAGTCCAGTCATTGTATGCGCCTGCTCCATTTCCATAACGGGATACAAAAGCATGAAACCCTGTTCAAATATAATGTCCGGGGGTCTGCTTTCTCCCCTGAAGACGTATCCGGAAAAGTAACTTTTTGCCCGATACTTTCTGGATCTTATCGCTGGGATCTGTCTGCAGCCAGGTATGGTGGTTGTGTTCTCAAACTTTAAAGCATTGGTCAATTGCAGCACATTCCCTTCTGAATGTGAGCTGTCTGCCTGAGAACGACTTCTGGAACCGCGTTTAAACATAACCTCATGCCTCGTGACATACTCCCTCCACTAAATCGGCAAGCCGATTCTAGTGGGGGCTTCTAATCGGGAATTACGTGCGACCCACTATGTCAAATAACATAGCCTCTCACTGTCGTACAGGTTGCCGAACCACGACAGGGGAACTCTTTACACATACGCTGTGTCCCAGCGCATCGGCGGTAGAAGCCAGAAAACGGTTGTGTTTTCCTGATTTGTTTCTCGTAGTTAGTCCAGCAACGAGTACACGAAATCCTGATCAACACGCCACGAGTCGCCGACCTCATCAAGAATGGCGAAATCGACGAACTGAATGAAACCGTTCATAAAGGCAAAAGCCAGGGCATGCAGACCTTTGACCAGGCGCTCTACGATCTGGTTAAAGCCGGAAAAATTACCCAGGACCGCGCTATGCTGCATGCCACATCGCCAAACAACCTGCGCCTGTTGCTGAAAATGGATCAGACGCCTTCTGCGAATTTCGGGTCAAACGACAACCTAAGCATCAGCCCTGTGGACTCTGAAAACCAGCAATGGAATTCCTGACTGCCACCTCCCCGGCTCCCGGCAAGCGCCTGTGCAGTCAGGCGTTAAACAACCCCGCCACTTTTTTTGCCGCAGTCAATCCCATTTCGGAATCTGACCAGTATTCTGGATTAACAATCAGATTAAGCCTGTTTGTCGCTTCAGGCCAGCTGGGCTCTAATGGATTATGGCCTTCAGGCAATACAAGCCCGACTATCGATGTATTGGGAATAGGGGCTAGAAAGCATACTTCATGTATGTCTTCAAGAACCGGCGGTTCTGAAAATGTATCCATGGTGTCATATACAACAAACCCTGCCATGTCCATTGCATCAATCAAGTAAACAAACCCTGCTGGTCGCCAGCCGGTTATAGCGTAGTGGGCTGCCTCATAGACAGAGACAGCGGTTGATATACCCTCTTGCAACGTAAAGCCATAACCAGCGGGGTTTTCATCCGCCTTAGGGCTGACTCCAGTCATTGTATGCACCTGCTCCATTTCCGTAACGGGCTTCAAAAGCATGAAACCCTGTTCAAATATAATGCCCGGGGGTCTGCGATCTGCCCTGAAGACGTATCCGGAAAAGTAACTTTTTGCCCGAAACTCTCTGGATCTTACCGCTGGGATCTGTCTGCTGCCGGGTATGGAGGTTGTGTTCTGAAACTTTAAAGCATTGGTCAATTGCAGCACATTCCCTACTGAATATATAGAACTGCTGCTGGAACCGGGTTTAAACATAGCCTCACACCTCTTAAACCAATGGCACTGACTTAAGGCTTCAGCCCTTGATATAAAAAGGCTTGCCAAAGAAGAAAATCGGCTCTGAATACTCGTAACCGGAACCCGGATGATACTTTCTCAGCCGCCAGCAAGGTCATGTATTAAATAATTCGACCACTTTCTTTGCAGCAGCCAGTCCCTTCTCACAACCTGACCAGTACTCAGGATTAACAGACAGGTTAAGCCTGACTGTCACTTCCGGCCAATCTAATATTAATGGCCGCAAGCCTTCAGGCCATACAACCCCTATTACCGACGTATTTGGAATAGAGCATGGAAAGCATACTTCACTGATTTCTTTAAGAATGGGAGGTTTTGAAAATGTTTCCGGGTCATCAGATACAGCAAATCCCCCCATGTGCATTGCATCGATCAGGTAAACATACCCTCTAAATTCAAGGGCTTTAAGGTTCCCAGTATACAAAGCTGCATCACATGCACAAACGCTGGTTGATATACCTTCTTTTCCCGTAAAGCCGGGAAAGTGGGCAAAAGGACTGGTTCCGGTCATCATACGCACCTGACCCATTGACTGCACTGAATGCTGCAGCATAAAGCCCTGCTCAAATATAACGTCCGGAGGTCTGCTATCTCCCCTGAAAACGTATCCGGAAAAGTAACTTTTTGCCCCAAAGTCCCTGGAGCTTACCGCTGGGATATGTCGGCTGCCGGGTATGGTGGTTGTGTTCTGAAACTTTAAAGCATTGGTCAATTGCAGCACACTCTCTTCAGAATACAGGGTGTCTGTGTCGAAACCGGATTCAAACATCGTCCAATACCCCTTAAACTGCTCTTCTTTAAAAGCCCGTAGCACTGCATCATCAAGTCATTTCAGTAAGCTTCAGTCTAACTACAATGCAGGAAAAGTTCTGATTCCTGCAGCTGACCCGAAAATCATGAACAAAAGTCATATTCAATCAATTTCTGGCATTTCCGGAACGTTATACTGCAACAAAAAACTGCATAAGCCTTTGCGCTCCAACAACAACTGAAAATCAGAAATGGGATTCGTAACCGGAACCCGGATGATACTTTCTCAGCCACCAGCAAGGTCATGTATTAAATAATTCGACCACTTTCTTTCCAGCAGCCAGTCCATTCTCACAACCTGACCAGTATTCCGGATTAACACTCAGGTTAAGCCTGACTATCGCTTCCGGCCAAGAAAATAATAATGGGCGCAAGCCTTCAGGGCATACAGCCCCTACTACCGATGTATTGGGAATAGGGGCTAGAAAGCATACTTCCCGTATGTCTTCAAGAACCGGCGTTTCTGAAAATTTCTCCATGGTGTAAGATACAACAAACCCTGCCATGTCCATTGCATCAATCAAGTAAACATACCCTGGTGGTTTCCTGTACCTCAGACTGTAGAAGGCTGCATCATAGGCATCGACACTGGTTGATATACCCTCTTCGAGCGTACGGCCATAATAACAGGGGAATTCATCCCACTCAGGAGTGACTCCAGTCATTATTTGCACCTGCCTCATTTCCGTAACGGGCTGCTTAAGATCGAAACCCTGTTCAAATATAATGTCCGGTTGTCTGGAATCTCCCCTGAAGACGTATCCGGAAAAGTAACTTTTTGCCCGAAACTGTCTGGATCTTACCGCCGGGATCTGTCTGCTGCCAGGTATGGTGGTTGTGTTCTTAAACTTTAAAGCATTGGTCAATTGCAGCACATTCTCTTCTGAATATATAAACATCGCCTCATACCTCTTAAACCATTTTCCTTCAAATGACCCAAACATTATGAGTAAGAATAATATTTAATCAATTTCTGGCATTTCTGAAACGTTATACTATAACAAAACACTGCATAAGCCTTTGCGCTCCAACAACAACTTCACATAGAGCAAACCGCAGTGAATAATCGGTGCATCACCAAAACAGCCCTCTCTTTAGCCGCCTTTCTTGGCTATCTTTCAACTTCTCACGCCATCGACTTCAACCCAAACTACAGTTTGATACTGGATGGTCACTACAAGTCTGAAAAAAGCGCCCTCAGCGAAACGGACAAAGGCTTTGGCCTGGGCCACGTTGAGCTGAGTATCAGCTCCCCAGTCGACGACCTTTTCTTTGGAAAATTGACAGCTGTCCTTCATTCCCACGACAGCAAAACAGACGTAGAAACGGAAGAAGCCTTTATCCAGACTCTGGCATTGCCAGGAGGGCTTTCCGTCAGGGCGGGTCGTTTTCTATCCGACTTTGGTTATCTTAACAGTCAGCATACCCATACCGATTCGTTCACAGAGCGTCCGGCGGTTTATCGGGCTCTGTTAGGTTCCCATTATTTTGATGATGGCGTACGAGTCAGTTACCTGATGCCTACAGACATTTACTGGAATATCGGGGCTGAAGCTTTCAGCGGCAAAAAACTGAGGGCAAATAACATCAAAGACCCCAATTCGGTCGGGGTATACAACTTTTTTACGAAGATCGGTGGTGACTTCAACCATGAACACAGCTGGCAGATTGGTTTCAACTACCTGCGTAATGAAAATGGTACCAGTCCCCGAAGCCACCCGGTAGAACATCATGCCCACAATCTTCATCAAAAGCACCATGATGAAGAAGAACATCATCACCACGATCATCATGAACACCATGAGAAAGAGCATCATCACAAGCAGCATGATGCAAATCTCCAGCACTCTGACGGAAACCACAGTCATCACAGCAACCACCACCATGATCACCACCACTGTCACAAAGCCTCCTATACAGGCAAAGACCTTTATGGCGTAGAGGCTGTCTGGAAATGGGCTCCGGAAGGAAACTACAAATACCGTCATCTGAGCCTGTCTGCCGAATACCTTCAGGCAAGGAACATTACCGACAACAAAACCATTAAAAGCTCTGACGATAAACACGACGGCTGGTATCTGAGCAGTGTCTATCAGTTTGCTCCACAATGGGCGACAGGTATTCGTTATGGAGAATTTAACGGCTTAAAGCTTGAAAACGACCACCATCACAAGAATTCACTGCAGGAAACCGAGTTGATGCTGTCATGGAGTCACAGCCATTTCTCCACCATACGTCTGCAATGGACACACCAGAAAGGCAAAGGTCTGGAACACATCAACGACAACATCATCACTCTGCAATATGTAATGTCTTTAGGGGCTCATGATGCGCACCAGTTTTAACCCTCTTATTAACCCTCTTATTAACAATGAGGGCATTAGCGGGCTGCTTTTTGCTCTGGGGATTGCTCTGGGGATAACACCTGCTCTGTTTTTCATTCCTGAAGCCACAGCGTTAAATATCCTGACCTGTGAACCCGAATGGAAAGCCCTGGCAGAACAAATTGCACCCCACAGTAAAATTTACAGTGCCACCTCTGCCCTGCAGGACCCTCATCACATAGAGGCAAGACCAGGGCTGATTGCAAAAATGCGCAATGCCGATCTGGCGATCTGCTCCGGAGCCGATCTCGAAGCAGGCTGGCTTCCTCTGCTGCAAATGAAATCAGCCAATGCCAGGATTCAAAACGGCAAAGACGGTATGTTCTATGCTGCCGAGCAGATAGACACTATTGGTAAGCTCGAAAACGTTAACCCCACCATGGGCGATGTTCACCCGGAAGGAAACCCTCATTTTCATCTTGACCCTTATCGCTTAATGACTGTTGCCAATGCTCTGGCAGAACGAATGGCAAAGATTGATCCCAATCACGGGGAGTCTTACAGAGAGAACATTAAACAGTTTGATGAACAGTGGCAGAAAAACATCCGGAAGTGGGAACAGGAAGCCAAACCCCTGAAGGGTATGCAGGTAGTGGCTTACCACACCAGCTTCGAGTACCTGTTCCAGTGGCTAGGCATATCAATGGTTGGCGACCTTGAGCCCAAACCAGGGCTGCCACCTTCCGGCAAACATCTGTCCAGACTCCTGAAACTGGCTAAAAACACACGAGTGGATGCTGTCGTTTATGCCTCGTATCAGGATAAAAGCGGAGCAGAATGGCTGAGTAAACAGATCGGCGTGCCTGCCATTAAGCTGCCCATGTCGGTCAATGACAATAACAAGAGCCAGGCTCTGACAAGCCTCTATGATGACCTGATTGGTAAACTACTGAAGGCCACTAAAAGCAATGGTTGATATCAGTCTTGTGACCATACTGCTGCCATCATTCTGTGGTGGTGTTCTGATACTGATCAGCCATCTGATTCTTGGACGACAGGTGCTGAGCAGAGGTATTGTCTTTATGGATCTGGCTGTGGCCCAAATTGCCGCCATGGGTGCTGTCATTGCTCACATCATGAATAAAGCACTGGAGAGTTCCCACAGCCATTTACAGGAAACCTTTAAGAATGGGCTGGAAACGGTTATGCCGTTTGTTTTCTCAATAGCTGGCGCCTGTCTTATATCAAAACTGTCCCGTCGTGCTGCCATTGAGCTGGAAGCGATCATCGGCTGTATTTATATTCTGGCAGCGGCGTGCATACTGCTTGTCCTTGCCAGCGACCCGCATGGAGCCGAGCATATCTCCGACACCCTGGGGGGCAGACTGCTCTGGATACAGTGGTCAGACCTGCAAATCCCCACACTGGCAACAATAACGTTGTTGGCGGGTTTGTTTCTGATGCCTCAATTACTGACCGGCAGACTGTTCTATCCAGTTTTTGCCATCATGATCACAATGTCGGTGAAACTGTCTGGAGTTTATCTGGTATTCACTACCCTGATCATGCCGGCGCTGGCGATCTCGGGAAGGGTGGGAATCAAGTCTTGGATAACAGGCTATAGCCTGGGCATTATCGGGATAGGAACAGGCCTGATGTTGTCCAGCCTGTTCGACTATCCGGGAGGAGCGTCCATCGTGGTGATGATGGCGGTGGCGTGTGCATTATTCCGGGTGATGGTTAAATCCCCAGCAACTGTGTCACCGTAAAGAAGTAGATCAGCATACCGGTAATATCAACCACCGAGGCCAGAACCGGGCTGACCAGAACCGCCGGATCAAGACGGAAAGCCCTGGCAATCAGAGGTAGAACACCACCCAGGGTGGTGGACATAATCACCTGCATGGAAATCGCCAGACCAATGGCAAACGCCACCATCTGCAAAGAAATACCTTCCGGCAAGATACTGCTACCACTGAACATGACAACCCGAGCCCCAATCACCAGTGCCAGCACCATGGAAATAAAGCAGGCAACCCGAAACTCTTTCCAGACCACTCTGACCCAGTCATTCATACCGATATCGCCGGTTGCCAGCGCGCGTACCACCAGCGTTGCTGCCTGAGAACCGGTGTTACCGCCTGCTGCCGCAACCACCGGCATATAAACTGCCAGCAACACCATTGAACTCAGGGCATCTTCGTAACGTGAAATAATCAGTCCGGAAACAATACCCATCAACGCCAGACCAATAATCCAGCCAATGCGCTCACGAACGTGAGACATCACACTGTTATCAAGGTATTCACCAACAGGTTCAACTTCACTGCTGATCAAGCCCAGGCCCATACTGATCTGCCGGGCACGAACTTCGTATTCCGAATCTTCCAGCAGTTCCAGAATGTCCTGAACTTCACGCAATGGGCACCCTGACAACACATCATTCGCCTGACTCAGGGTTAAACCAATAATAAACTCAGCCTTCTCTTTAAGACTGAGATATCGCATAAAGGCAATAGCCTGAGCAGTGTCAAACTCACTTTCACTTACACTTACAAGATGCAGGTCTGTAACAGCCATATCAGCAACCGCCATGGTAATCCTCCAGGCGCAATATATACGTCGATTGTTTTTTAACTACTTGTTATCAGAGTGTGTAAGAAGTGATATTTCGGAGGGGATTAAACCAGCAGAACCGAAACCCGGACGGTTTCGGCGAACAGACACAGAAAACCGTCAGAGCGTTACATCACGACTTACCTTTCTACTCGGGGGTTTATCGGTTTCCATAAAAATTTCCAGATTATAAGTATGCGGCGGAGAGCATACATTTAGTTATTATTAGTGGCAATAGCATTTTGCCGTGCCTTATAGCGCAGCTGCCAATCCGTTTAGCATTGGCAGCTACACTCCTCTAACGCCATAATGCTCCTGACAATTCCAATACTCAACCAAAATGACTCACAACGATAAAACATTCAGCCAACAGGTTCTGAAATGGTTTGACCATCACGGACGTAAACATCTTCCGTGGCAGCAGGATATTACGCCCTATCGCGTCTGGATCAGTGAAATCATGCTACAACAAACCCAGGTGACCACCGTTATCCCCTACTTCGAAAAATTTATGGCCAGCTTTCCAGATGTTGCCGATCTGGCTAACGCGGCGGAAGACGATGTATTACACCACTGGAGCGGACTAGGCTATTACAGCAGGGCAAGAAACCTGCACAAAGCCGCCAGAATGGTTATGGAAAATCATGCCGGAGAATTTCCGCAGTCGGTAGAGGCACTGGAACAACTACCGGGCATTGGTCGTTCAACAGCAGGTGCCATAGCCTCTATCAGTATGAACATTCGGGCACCGATTCTTGACGGCAATGTAAAACGTGTACTGGCAAGATACCGGGCGATAGAAGGCTGGCCCGGACAATCAGCCGTTGCCAGACAACTGTGGACAATTGCAGAGGAGTACACGCCCCAAAAACGGGGGGCTGATTACACACAGGCAATGATGGACCTTGGCGCAATGGTCTGCACCCGCAGCAAGCCTTCGTGCCTGATCTGCCCTCTGAAGGACTCCTGCATCGCCCACCAGCTCGGTGAAGAAACACGGTTTCCCGGTTCAAAGCCCAAAAAAGACAAGCCGGAACGGTCGGTAAAAATGCTGATGATCATCAATCAGAATGGTGAGGTTTTACTGGAAAAGCGTCCACCCACGGGGATATGGGGAGGGTTGTGGGGATTTCCGGAAATCCAGGTCAATGATGATTTATCAGAAGACAGCCTGTCAGAAAAAACTCTGCAACTGACTGGCATCAACATCATCGAGTTCGAAGAGTGGGACAGTTTCCGCCATACTTTCAGTCACTACCATCTGGACATTACACCGGTAAAAACCTTTGCCGACACGACTAAACTTCACTCCTGTCAGGTTCAGGAAGGCGACCACTGGCACTGGTTTCAGCCCGATACCCCTTCTCAGCTGGGGCTGGCAGCACCGGTTAGCAAACTCCTGAAAAAAATAAAACAGAACCTCTGAATTTTCTGGACAATAGCGTCAGGAGGAGCGGCAACCACTATCGATATTGGTATAACCGGCTTTTCTGGCCTTAACCTGGGTAACGCCATGAAACCGAAGAATAAGACAGTCTTTCAGGTATTATTTTCCGGAACTTTCCCGGTTAAAGTCACAACTTTTTTATTGGGGTTACTTTTTTTTCAAGCGAATGTTTATTCCATTGATACCATTAGCTTGATTGAACCTGGCTTCAATACCATTCTCCGATGCGCCACGTGCGATCTAACTAATTTTATTTCCAGAGAACAGAGTGTTGAACTGCAAGGGCAAGAGACCTTCTACTGCCCAATCTGTGGAAACGGTGCGTTATACTTCCTTTCTTATACCTCAGCCGAATCAGTTACAACAGAGACAGAAAGGCAGGCAATAACCAGTGAGACAGCCGTGGAAACACAGGCAATGGCACCAGCAGAAACAGATATCCTGACCTTTACTTTCCCCATCAGAGGCCAGCTCTCAAATACAGCCCCTTGGGCAGGTAACCAGATATTTTCCCCTATAGTAGCTCTTAATGGTTTGGAGTTATTGGGGGGCATGGATCAAGAAACAATAGAAGAATACTCTAGTTTAGAGCTTCCAAACCGTAGCAATATTGCTGATATGACAAGAGAAAGTGCGGGATTCACTGTTAGTCATCGCGATGCGGATCATCTGAATACCGAACCTGACTCAGAAGTACCAGAACAGATACCAAATTTTCTCAGGGAAAGTTTTCCGAATACAGCCTCCCCTGTCATTTCTGATGACGACATTCTGCATACAGCTACGCCCGGTTTGCATAGTGTTATTACGTTTGATGCTCAATGGGCATTCCCAAATATACATATCTCAAGAAGCACTTTCGGCGATACTGAAAACGTGAGATTTATGGAGGGCAGAGGCGTACCGGTACAATACAGTCGTCAGGCAGAAAACCCTAACAATACAAGTGTTCCTGAGCGCTCATGGCAAATGGTGGCCTTTCCTCACAATCAAGGATCAGAGCTCAGAGTAGTAGCCATTCTGCCTCCCTACAGAACAGGTGTGAGTGCACTGAATGCAGAAATAGTGAGAAACTTGCTGGATTCGCTGGAAGAGACCAGAATGACTGTAGCCATGCCTTCGTTTCAGGTAAGCTCCAGCGGCATTCTTCCCTTGACAGAGAGCTTCCCCGGAGAGCTTTTCAACAGCGGTCAGGCAACTTCCACAGCCGGGGAAGCAACCGCTGGGCCGGTTGCTGTATCACAGAGCATTGTGCTGCGAGTCCAGGAAGAAGCTTCTCTTGCCTCTGCCCAAACCAGACAACCGTCCTACTCAAGAGAACAAAAAATACGCTTTAACAGAGGGTTTGTTTTATTGATCATTGATACAAAAGGAATGGTTCATGCGTTCGCCGAGATAACCGATTCATCTGTAATGGAGGTACTTCAGCAGTAAAGACAGCCACTATGACAAATCTGAACCAGCTAAAATTCAGAAACAGTTTTTCGCAACTGCCTGAAGCGTTTTATACACGACAGAGTGCTAACCCCTTAACAAACCCCCGGCTGGTCTGTATCAGCCAGCCAGCAGCTGACCTGATAGAACTTGACACAAGCTGTACCAGCCTTAATCAGCTGTGTGAAATCACCTCCGGCAACGACACCTGTCCGTCATTTGCGCCCCTGGCAATGGTTTATTCCGGTCATCAGTTCGGTGCCTACAACCCACAACTGGGTGACGGCAGAGGCTTGCTGCTTGGAGAGGTTCAGACAACCCATCAGGGAAAATGGGACCTGTATCTGAAAGGTTCCGGCACCACACCTTACTCACGCTTTGGCGATGGCAGGGCGGTACTGCGTTCCTGCATCCGTGAGTTTTTATGCTCTGAAGCCATGCACCACCTGGGCATACCCACCACCAGAGCCTTATGCGTGACCACCAGCGATACCCCTGTTTACCGGGAAACAGAAGAAAAAGGTTCAACCCTTTTGCGGTTAGCCAGAACCCATATCCGCTTTGGACACTTTGAATATTTTTATTACACCAGACAGCACGATCTGCTGAAGGCACTTGCCGATTACACCATCGGGCAATACTTCCCGCAGCTGGTTAATGACAGCGACAAATACCTTCTGTTGTTTCAGGAAGTCATTTCGAAAACCGCCCTGATGGTTGCCCACTGGCAGGCAGCCGGGTTTGCCCACGGCGTCATGAACACCGATAACATGAGCATTCTGGGTGAAACCTTTGACTATGGCCCGTTTGGTTTTCAGGACGATTTTGACTGGAACTATATCTGCAACCATTCCGACTACTATGGTCGTTACGCCTTCAGCCAGCAACCGGATATCAGCTACTGGAACTGCGGCCGGCTGGCCCAGGCTTTGTTGCCACTCATTGCCGATACCGAATCTCTGCAAACCATTATCGACCAATACCCACAGCTCTACTCCGGTCATTACACCGAACTGATGACCAGAAAACTTGGTTTAACGCTGGTTGAAGACGAAGACCCGGAGCTGATCAAAAGCCTTCTGCAACTGCTGCAGGACGAACACTGTGATTACACCCTGTTTTTCAGAGCTTTGTGTGCTTTTTCTCCTGACGCCCCACTTCCTGATTACCTTCAGACTTTACAACAGCCCCCCCTGCTGCGCTGGCTGAACACCTACACCGAACGTCTGAAACGTAACCTGATGGATAACCGCACCCGCAGTCAGGTAATGAAGCAGGTGAACCCCAAATTTATTCTCAGAAACTACCTGGCGCAGCAAACCATCGAGCAGGCGGAACAGGGCAACTACAAGCCCATAGAAGAATTATTGAGTGTCCTCGAATCCCCTTATGGAGAGCATCCGGAATATGAACACTTTGCCGCTGCTCCACCCGACTGGGGCAAAAAACTGGAAATCAGCTGCTCATCCTGACTTATCCACCAATTGGCGTTAAGATGAGCCCACCTTTAACCAACCTATTCAGGAAACATCATGGGTCGTACTGTTCAATGTGTAAAGCTGAAAAAAGAAGCTGAAGGTCTTGCTGTTCCACCTCTGCCAGGACCCAAGGGACAATGGGTTTACGAAAATGTTTCCGAACAGGCATGGACAGAATGGCAGATTCACCAAACCCGCCTGATCAACGAAAAACACCTGAATCTGCTGGAGCCAGAAGCCCGTCAATACCTGACCGAACAGATGGACAAATATTTTGCCGGTGAAGAGGTGGATGCTGCTGAAGGGTTTGTTCCTGAAGACAATTGACATGGATCTACAGGCACCTTCCCAGAACGGTGCAAAGTAAGGACACAAGCCTCGAATCAGTTCCAGATATCCCGGTGGGCAACGGAAACACAGAGAGCTACCTGCTTTGTCGGTAGCTACTACCTCGTCCTGCCCATATAATGGCTCTCTGGAGTTATCACGGGTCGAATATTGAATGAGCATTAAAGACATCCCTCTTTCCAACAACCAGAAGAAAAGGTTGCTGGCCTGCGTTAAGGATCAATCCATTTTCTTTCAGGATGAAAATGGTGACATTGTCGTCGATACCCAAGCCTACAAAGCGTTGAAAGAAAGCCTTCAACAGTCGCCTATCGAAGAGTTGCTGAAACTCGATGATCTGGAAACCCTTGCGGACTATGTGGTGTTCCAGTAAAGCGTATTGTCTGTGCAATTTGCGTTTGAGAGGATGACTGATCAGGAAACGCCATCCTCTTAAACATTGGTATTTGTACTAACGCACTAAAAAGAAAGAAGAAAATCCTCACTCCATACTTGACTAGAGCAGGGGAAATCCGTTTAATACGCCTCGCACGCTCTTCTCTTGCTTAGAAAGTCTTGCTTAGAAAGTTTAGAAAGCTGTGAAGCGCCTGGGTAGCTCAGTTGGTAGAGCAGCGGATTGAAAATCCGCGTGTCGGCAGTTCGATTCTGTCCCTAGGCACCATTTCCTGTTGATGAAATGGTCGTGCCATCGAATTGATGAAAAAATTTAGCCTGGGTAGCTCAGTTGGTAGAGCAGCGGATTGAAAATCCGCGTGTCGGCAGTTCGATTCTGTCCCTAGGCACCATATTCAAAAGCCCTGAAGTTAACGCTTCAGGGCTTTTTTCGTTCATATATTCAGCTTTCCAGTCAGGTGCCTATTCGGGAAGGACATTCGACGATTACAAAAAATAGGGCTTCGGCAAGCCACTGCCTGGTTGATCAATCAGTAACCGGGACAACTATCCTGCCACAGAGGATCCTGAACAGAGTCGTCAGCAATGAATACTCAGTAGTTATCGCTTTGTATCCTGGTAATTTTAAATGGTGGCATAAATGGATATTCCTCACGTATTCTTGTATGTTCAAATATTCGCTTGTTAGACTTTTCCAAATGATAGATTGTATGATCAGGTTGCAACCATGTGTTTTTATTTTCTTGTGAAGTTTTTACCGTGATCTCAGGTGACATTATATTTACATTTGCTGAAAGAGCATCGGAAGCTTCTACACAATTTACATTTCGTTCAACACAGTCCTGAATGTTGGACTCGTAAACTATAGTACTTGCACCATTGTGGTCACAAATTTCTTTTATAAATTTAAAAACAGGTTCAAAATCTTTCTTTGACCAGTCGACATTTAAAAACAAAAACTGATTTTCCAACATTCTTTTTATAACATCAAAACTATTTTCCTCAGAACAAAAGAGGTTTTGAAAGAAGTCTTTAAGGTTTAATGCCATGAATTTTTCCTTATCTAACCCCCAGTCTTCCAAAAAAGCCATTTCTTTTTTTTCTTCGGGAAATTGAGTCTCACACCCCCATACCTCAACATTTTCAGAGTAACGCTTTGATTCTTTTGTTAAATAAAACTTAGACGTCTCGGGGTCATAATCTGGCATTTTTTTTATGAATGACTCTTTATCACTGGAGTCATTCATTGCATTGATAAGAACTTCCCAGAACTTTCCAACAATGGGGTTGTAGTCTAGTAAAAATATCTTGGGTATTATTTTGGTTTTTTTATAGATACTTAATGCATTGGCTAAACATGCTATGTACGGGACAAAAAGTATAAAAGTCAGGATTTATGGGAGCTGGAGGGTATGAGCTGACCTTCCCGTCAGGTAACCTATCCGGTCTCTTAACTCCGTACAGTTTACCGTTGTCGTACATGAAAGAAGTCAGCTCATTAGCCGCAGAGCTTAAAGCCCATTTGCCCTGGCATCAAGCCCGAATTATTTTCCTTGCCCAGTTTATGCTCTCCTTGTTGCGAGCACGCTCTACCAACCTGTATCGGGTTGCTGAGAATTTTCAGAGTACTGCGCTCACGGAGTCCAGCTACAGGCGCATAAAGCGTTTTTTCTGGGGCTATGAAGTCTGTCTGAAGCAAATCGGGAAGCTTATCCTCCACTGGCTTGGTCTTGAACGCTATACATTGTGCATGGATCGAACCAACTGGAAATACGGCGGTAAAGACATCAACTATCTTGTAGTGTCTGTAGCATGGCAAGGGGTCTCCATCCCCATCGCATGGGTCTGCCTGACTAAAGGAGGAGGCAATTCAAGTACACAGGAGCGCATTGATCTTATGAAGAAAGTGATCGCCCTGATACCTGCAGAAAAGATCGACAATCTGCTGGCAGATCGTGAGTTTATTGGCAGGGAATGGTTCGAATGGCTGGAACAGAATCATCTTTTGTTTCGACTGCGTATTCGTGAAGACTTTAGCATCGATGGGCGCAACGGCAAAAAGTTGCGAGCAGGCCAGCTGTTTCGTCATCTAAAATATGGCCAGTCTGAAGTTTGGATGACTAAGCGTCGTGTGTCTGATGTTTTGCTCTACATTGCTGCAAGGCGGTCACCGAAAGGGTTGTTAATCGTTGTTGGCACGAAAAATCCGGAGACCATGATTGATGATTACTCTCAACGCTGGAGTATAGAGACTCTGTTTGGTTGCTTGAAAAAACGAGGATTTGAGATTGAGTCCACTCATATGACAGAGCCTGAAAAAATGGACAAGCTCATGGCAATTCTTGCGCTGACTTTTCTCTGGTGTATGGTTGCAGGCCACTGGAAATACGGTGAAGCCGATCAGCTGCCTCTGAATAAACACTACCGCCCTCAAAATAGTCTTTTTCGGCTTGGCTTGGACTTGCTGCGACGGGTACTTGTGAACTCATGCCGTCGAAGTGATGAAACATCTTTTTCGGACCTGCTTTATGTTTTGTCCCGTACATAGCTAAACATGCCACACCTCCAGTCGCTACAATTGCGTATCGACTTTGATGTGGGAGGAGGTATTTATCTGCATGCGAAATAGGGTCGTTGCTACAAGGCAAGTGCTTAAGGTTATTATTGGGTGTACATGAAGGAATATGGGGTTTTTGAAATTTTTTCCGTGCTGAATAACCTCGCCATAGTTTTTGTATTTGTTTGGCTGCTTGTAACTGTTCGGTTTCAATCTTTCTTCCCTGATCCGGACTCTGTGTCTGAAGAGCCTGAACTGACGATGTTTGTATATTTAACATTATCATCTCCCTGAATTATAACGCTCTGTAATAAATCGTTTATTTAGCGATTTGACAATCTGTACAAAATAAAGTTTCAGCCCCCCTTTAAAAAGTTCAGAAAGGGTTGTTAAGTCTCATCTGGCAGAATCCATTCAGTACCAAGCTTGATTGGCAGTGAGGCCGGATAGATCCGGAAGCAAAGTTACTGCCAATATTTTCAGCACATGAAACAGCGGACAGCTGTATTGTCTGTTATGTGTTTTATCTGCCGCTGTCTCAATGATTTCGGCTAAGAGCCTGTGCTTATACCCCCTCCTAACCCCGAACCGTCACGGTCATTGTCATCACCGGGAGTGCGGAGTTTGATGGAGTAGGGGTCATCGAAAGAGGGTGAGCTGTCCCAGTATCTGCGCAGAATACGTCTGAACAACTTGGCTTCCTGGCTATCAGCGTTATAAGGGAACCTTCCTCCGACTCCGTCCCGGAGAAAAATGATTGGGTGAATGTCAGTGATTGCCTTACCGCCCATTTCAACAAATTGTTCAGACTCTTTTGCATGACTATCGGATTTAAATGAGTAAAAAGGCATGACTGATGACGATTCAGCATGAGTAACAATTGTTTCGATATCTGTTATCGTCCGATCTCTTTCTTGCTGACGAGGTGGAGTCAGCGCACTGATCAAGCGAACAGTTTGTTCATCAGCAAATCTAATATCAACAGCGGCAGGCATATTCTGATTTAACGCGTAGCCATCAACGGGAAGGACATTCAGCGCAGTCAGATCGACCGGTTCTGCTCTCACATTTGAAGAAGCACCCTCCCGGTTAAACTGGATGAACATAGACGAAATGAGGGACCCGTCGGTAGACTCCATTACGTCCATGTGACGGGTGCGAACCTGTCCACCCTGGCTGGCCATAACCAAACGGGGATTGAGCCCTTCTCTGGTAAATACTTTCATTATCGCCTCATATTCATTTACTCTTGTTCTTGCAAGTAACAGAAGGTCAATTCCCTGCTCACGTATTATGTTTACCAGAGTTTGAGCTCTTTGTTCAAAGTTAATGACTCGCAAGTTGAATGTTTCTGTCTTCTCTGTATCGTCAAGTGAATCCTCAAATTCTCGGCTCAGATCTGAGAAAGCGAGAGAAAAATTAATGAGTTCTTCTGGCAGGATGCCATTCTGGTCGGACTGGGTAAAATGATCAAGGGCTTGTTCAATAGAATGGCCATTCTGAACGGGACGTTCAGGTAATAATGAATGATGTGTTTGGGTCGGTGTAAAGACCCGCGACTCAATATGCTCATTACGCCGCTCTATTAGATAGTCAGGAAGGACATATCTTAATTGTTCATAAGCGTTTGCTCCTGCAAACATATATCTTATCCTGTTTGTGGCAACAGAGCCCTGGTCAGTGTCAGCAGAAGCCTGACCGGTATCAATAGAAATCTCGCCAGTATTGACCGAGTAGCTGTAATAGTTGTTGAAACCGTTACCAGATTCACCGGATGGTATTTGCCCGGGGTCATCGACTTCCACCAGTTCCGGTTGACCGCTTTCAGAGTTGATGAGAGGAAAGTAGCGATGCGGGTGTGAAATGACTATTTGAGGCATGCCCTCCCTTTGAAAAACATAAGGGTGTATGTTGGCAGTGTGCCGGGGAGCAGGTTCTGTTTTGCCGGTCTCTGTTTCGCTTGAGGTATTCTTATCTTCGACATCTTCTTTAGTATTCCCGGCGAAGGCTGAGGCATTGACCATAATTGCCAAAGCAGGAAGCACCATTTTTATCTGTGGGAATTGACGGACTATGTGTTTTAACGAACTGATCACTGGGCAATCTCTCTTTTTAGAATACAAAAATGATTAGCCTGATTGAGAACGTCACCAAGTATAGGTAAAGGCTGAAAAAAGGGGATGATTATTGTTTCTCTCTCATCGCTTCCTTAAAATTTGACCGCAAGATCCGGATCGTCGCCAGACTGTCTGAACCTTACACCGTCCCTGTTTTTTTTGCCGGAACACTCAGTCATGGATAACAAAACATCGCTGCTAATCGAAGAAGACCCTCGCTGGGAAGGTGGCAATAACACCGATATCTATTTTGCTGTCGGTGAGTGCTACCTGGGAACAATTCTTGTTGCCCAGAGTATAAAAGGCATTTGTGCAATCTCTCTGGGAAACGATCCGGACAAGCTGGTTCGCGACCTTCAGGATCGTTTTCCCAATGCCAACCTGATGGGTAATGACCGCCTGTATGAACAACTGGTTGCCAGAGTGGTGGGATTTCTGGAAAACCCGGAAATGGATCTGCAACTGCCACTGGATATACAGGGAACCGCTTTTCAGAAACGAGTGTGGGCAGCCTTGCAGGATATTCCAGCAGGCGCAACGGTCAGCTATACCGATATCGCCGAAAAAATAGGTTCACCCAAATCAGTCAGGGCTGTGGCAGGGGCGTGTGGTGCCAACCTGCTTGCAGTGGCGATTCCCTGTCATCGGGTCGTTCGCAGAGATGGCAGTCTTTCCGGCTATCGCTGGGGAGTGAACATTAAACGCCAGTTGATAGATAGAGAAACCCGGATAAGCAGCTGTAAATCGTAGCAAAGACAGGTCCGGCTTATTAAATGACATTTGTCGTTTTTAAGAGAGACCTTATTTTGGCCTGCTTTTATCACAGTGTTGTGGTTAAGCTATTGATGACGGTATAGTCAATTAAAAAACAAGTACCTTCTTTTAACAGGATGTTTCAGAGAAGGATTGCTGCAACAAAAAAAAGAGAAGTGCTATGGAAAGCAAACACAGAGATATCTTTCGTCGATCTATTCTAAGTTCAGCCATTCTTGCTTCATTATACAGTGTATCGTCTGTTTCATTAGCGGCCAGCTGCCCAAATCCGGACGCATCAAATAACATTGGAGTGCCAGCCGGTACAACCTGTAATGGTGGTATAGAGCCAGACGAAGCCGTAGATACTGTGACTATTGAAGGCACTGTCGAAGGCAATGTTGTTAATCGTAATGGCCTGTCCCGGCTAATCGTCGACGGAGGTACGGTTGATGGTTCAATCAATCACGAAGCTGCCAACAACTCCGGAACAGGAATTGTCAAAGGGGCTGTGGTTACTGGCGATCTGACCAATGGTGCCAATGGTGTTATCAACAGTAGTATTGAAATCGTTGACCAGGTGACCATTGAAGGCGGCATTGAGAACCAGGGTGAAATTTCCTTTAAGTCAAATCATGTCAGTGAGTACGCTGACTATATCCCCGAAGCGGCTCTTGAAGAAGGCGCAGAATTCCAGGGCGCTAACCTGGGGGCTATTCGTGTCGATCATCAGACAACCATTCAGGGGGATATTGTCAATTCCGGTGTTATAGATATCTATATACCACAGCAGGAAGTTGACCAGTCACCGCCTGAGCCCTACCCCATAGAAGGTGTTTACCTGCCCAACCTGGAAGATGAGGCTAACGAGGGATATCAGGTGTTTCCTCAGTCTCTGTCAGGAATTGCGGTCTCCAATGGCAGTACCGCCGGCAATGTGATTAACCGGTCTGATATTTCTGTTCATGCCGGACTAGCAGAGTCTGATCATCCGTTTTTCGCAGATACATTTCCGGTTAACGGTATCACGGTAAACGGACATTCCACCGTCAGCAGTATTCAGAATGAAGGCAACATTTCAGCAGATAATAGCGGTATCTATGTTGAGGGAAATAATACTGAAGACAGTACACTTGTACTTGGCTCTGTTGTTAACGCAAAGAACGCCCTGATCAGCTCCAAAAATCACGGCATATACGTCGATAAGGCAAGAGTGCAGGGGTCAATCATTAACAGTGGCGAAATAAAGACTTCTTTTCTCTCCTACGTGCAGTCGGATGGCATTCACCTCAATGACGCTCTTGTTGAGGGTGATGTCAAAAATGAAGGAACCATTAACGCCCAGAATGAAGGGATGCTAATTAATGGCGGTACAGTAAAGGGGAGCTTTATCAACGAGGGAGACATTACCGCCCGGTCTGATGGTATGTACCTCAAGGGCGGAGGTGTTGTAGAACAAGATCTGGTCAGCAGCGGAAACATCAAAGCCATCCGTCACGACGGCATCGATATAAACGACAGCACCGTAAAAGGGAGCGTTCTACTGTCTGGCTCCATAGAAGCTGGCGACAACGCCATCGAAATTGATGGTGGTTTCTTCGATGGAGATGAAGAGGAAGGTTTTGTTTATACCTCGATTGGTGGTGACCTGAATAACAGTGCTTCCCTCACCAGCGTTACCGTTGAGGAAGATGAGGTCAATGACGCTTCAGACGGTGGTGATGGTTTTGATATGGATCATGTCAAAGTCGGTGGCAGCCTGATCAACTCCGGCGAGATAAACGTCACTAAAAAAGGTTTTGATCTTGAAAGCATTACGATTGGTGGTGACTTTATCAATGCCGCAGCCATTACTTCTGCCGAAGAAGGTATACGTCTGAGAAAAAACAGTAGTGATGACGATATTGAATCAGATTTCCCCGAAGGTACGGTGTTACCCATAGAAATCGGTGGCAATTTTGAAAACTCCGGCAACATAAACTCCGGCAGTAGTGGTATTGATATTGAAGAAACCACCATTGGCGGCAACTTCCAGAACAGCGGCGATATCACAGCGGGCAGTTCAAGCGCGATCATTATAAAAGCCAGTGATATCAATGGAAGCTTCATTAATCAGGGGGATCTGACAGCGAATTCAGTGGTGATCCGGGAGGAAGGTGACCTTCCTGTAAAGCAGCGCGGCATCAGCCTTATCAGTAACCTGTACAACAACGACGGCAGTCTGGAAGTAGAGCGTCAGTTAGTCATCAAGGAAAGTGTTTTTAACTCCGGTAACATCAACGCCAACGATGAAGGTATATACATCGACAACGCTGTCATCGGGGGTGTTTTTGACAACTCGGGTAATATTCAGTCAGGTCAGCAGGGAATCACCCTGAACCAGACAGAAGTGGGTTCAGGCTTTGTGAATAGCGGCAACATTGATGCGGGTGATGACGGCATCCTGATTGATAATTCTTCTGTCAGCCTGATCGTTAACAGCGGAGCCATTACTGCCGGAACAACCAATGAGGAGTCTTCTTACGGGAACGGGATTAAAGTCTACAAAGGCACCGGAGGCGAAATTCGTAACACAGAAACCGGCACAATCACTTCCGTTGATGATGGTATTGAAGTAGAGATCGCCAGTGGCGACACATCGATTAATAATGCCGGTGTCATTACTGCCGGAGATGACGGTCTGGACCTTCAGGATGTCACTGGCAATATTACCCTTGGCAATTCCGGAACCATTTCCGCAACCTCAGACACCATTGAGATATACGACACCGCTGGCAATATAAGCCTGGTCAATACCAACAGCCTGAAAGCCGAAAATGATTCGGGCAGCTCTGATACTCTGGATTTTGGAAACATCGAAGGGAACGTCACCATTACCAACTCCGGCACGATGACTGCACGAGGTACAAATGGTGGAGTTGATAGTCTGGATATTGGCAATGTGGACGGCGATTTACAGGTATCTAATAGCGGCACGATTGAATCCGTCAGCACAGAGGGTAACGGCGGAAACGATGCTCTGGACCTTTATGGCATTAGCGGAAATGTAGCCATCGTTAACTCCAGCCAGATCAATGCGAACACAAACGGCGATGGTAATGACGCTCTGGACATCGGCGGCATTGGTGGCAATCTGGAAATTGTGAACTCTGGAACCATTAACGCCAATGGCGATGGAGAGAGTAACAACGCTCTGGATATTGGCAATATCAGCGGTAATCTGGTGATACTCAATGAAGGAACCATGAGTTCGAGTGGCGAGGGAGACGGCAACCACACTATTGATATTACAGCGGCTACTGGCGGTATAAACTTCACCAACACAGGAACCCTGAGCGGAGCCACTACCTTCTCTGTCAAAGAGTCCAGCGGTGCAGCGGTTATTTCAAACAACAATACCGTTAATGGTTCGCTGTACGCCTTTGAACTTTTCAATTCGAATTTTACCGGCGACTTAGCAAACAGTGGCTCCATCACCTCAGGCGATGACGGTATACGACTGGTCGATAGCACCCTTGCCGCATCCTCTGAACACAGTGGCAGTGTCGTTAATTCCGCCGACGGCACTATTAACTCCGGTGATGATGCCATTCGTCTGCTGTCATCGACCCTGGGCGGATCCCTTGAGAATCATGGAACCATCAACGCCAGCGAAAACGCCATTGATATTGATGCCGGGGTAGTGACAGGTTCATTGATCAACAGTGGCAGCCTCAGCTCAGTGAACGAGACTCTGAGCATCGGTCTTGATACCAGTGGCAATGTATACGACGGTGACGAGTCATCCATAGCTGGCGTGATAAATTCCGGCTCAATGGTGGCTTCTGCCGGAGCGGTTATAACTGTGGGTAACGGTAATGTCGGAAAAATTAGGCTCTTCGCCGTTTCATATGGATTTCAGTAAATCCGCTACAGGGCTGGCAATCATATAGATCATCATCAGAAAAGTTCCTGTATTTCGATAGCCCCTTGCTCTGCTTCTGGCTGCCTGAAACAAGCTGTTCAGCCCTTCCATGCGAGCATTGGTATAGGTTGAAGACCATCGTTGTATTATCTTATCAGCGTGACTCTCTACCGTTGATAATGCCTTACGTACCGGAACCAGAATTTCACACTCTCCCAGTTCAGATTTTGCATATTTGATGAAATGCGTTAACCTCCAGCGAGCCGCCTGCGCTGTTTTGGCCTTCCGGATCCAGCGGAGCTTTTCCTTGATTCGCCATGCTATACCAGTTTTCAAGTCACTGCTTTCCAGTTCGGCAAGTGCTTCCACCTGTTTTTCAGTAAGTGGCCCATCTGCCTTCTTTAGCACTGCCCAGCGCAAACTTTTCGGATGCTGCCCCAGTTTTCGCTCCTCTTTGCGGACATCGCCAACAGCCCGGGTAAACAGCTGAACAACGTGGAACCAGTCAACAGTGACGTTGGCTTGCGGCAGCTCTTCTTTCACGGCGGCCAAGAACGCTTTTGACATATCGCAAACCACCTCAAGCACATTATCTGCCTGGCCTCCATGCTTCTCCAGAAACGCCCTGAACTCCTTAATAGTACCTTTGCCCTTACCTGTGGTGGCAAAGATTACGGGCTTGTCGTGCCTGTCCATATCAATGAAAACGGTAACATAGTTATGACCTCGTTTTGAGGCCGTTTCGTCCAGCCCTATAGCCTTCAGAGATGACAGATCCATTTGCAGTAATGCCTGACTGACGTAATGCTTGATCACCCGCCATATACGCTTGTCATTGACTCCAATATGTTTGGCACAGGCTTTGACCGGCATCTCCCTGACCAGAGACAGCAACGCCTGTTCAAAAAGAAGGGTAAACTTACTGTTCTCTCTGGCCCAGGGAACATTTACACGAAGAGTGCCGTGTTCTTCACAGGTTGTCCGAGGTACTTTAGCGGTGATATAGCAATGATGCTGAAAAAAGTTCAGATGCTGCCAGGTTAGTTCCTTAAAGTCATGCGTCGGGCAAGCCTTACCGCATTTGGGGCAGGGAAACAGGCTGCCACGATCAGCGCTGACTCTGAGTCTGAGTTGGTTGGGCTTCTGGGATGTATCGAGGTGTTGATCAACTATTTTCCAGGGTGCCTGCAAACCAAGACCAAGCATGAAAATCTGGTTACCATCCATGAACAATTGCGAAACCTGTGTACTTTATTTGGCGGGTAATTATCAGTCAGATAACCGTACTAAATCCATAGCAAACAGCGAGGAACCAAAAATTACCAACTATGGCGTTATAACGGGTGGTCAGTATGTGGTTCCGGAAAATAGCGCTGACCTCTCAGAAGGCATGAGGGCTCTGGATACCCGTCGTAATGTTGCTATTGATTACCGAAAGGCTACATCAGCGTTGAATCTTTTCAGCGGGCAAAGTGGCAATAACACGGGCAGCATTAACGGTGATATTTACGGCAGCTCTCTGGAGTCTGATCAGTTTGAGCTGGCTGCAGGTCAGTTCAGCAGCTATGTGTACGATGTTGAAGCCGTCAATATCACCGGGCTCGTCAACCTTAACAGTCATGTTCTGAGTACTGGCAACAATACACGACTGACTGTTACAGACAGCGGCACGCTGTCCATGACCACTGGTAATCAGGTCAAGCTGGAGGGCAACTATTCCCAGAACGGCGATATGGCTCTGGTGCTTAACCGGAACAATGGTGACTTCACAAACCCACTGGTTGATGCCAGCAACAGCGCCGATGTAAATGCTGACAGTGTGCTTCGGATAAGCGTTGAAAACAGGGACCTGAATAACTTCAATCCCGGTAATGGTTCTCAGGAAATACACCTGGTACACGCAGGCACTGGTATTACCGACAATGGTCTCTCTATCCAGAAAGACTCCATTATTTTCAGCTATGAAAAATTCAAAAGAACCGCTCCTGAAGGTGGAACCAAAGAACAGCTGGGACTGATCGCCAGCATCAATAACCTTGGTGAGCTGGCCAGTGAAGGGGGCGCTGACAATAATGCGGCCAACGCCCTGTCCAGTCTTCAGGGAACTGATTCCTCAGGGCTTGTGGCGTTACAGGCATCAAACCCGGATTTATTTAACGCTATTTACGATGGCACTACGGCTTCTCTGGCCTTACTGGCTGAAACGCTGATTGCCAGCCCTGACAGTGGCATAGCCGCCAGCCAGAACGCCCAGAGTGAAGCCTTAAGCACTATATTGTCCCGAATTGCCGAGCTTCGTACCGGCGCGTCCGGTATCTCGGCCGGTGACGCAGAAGAGAGTAGAAGCATCAGGCCTGACTCCCTCTGGCTAAGAGCTATTCACTCAGAAGGTCAGCAGGATGAAATCCGTTCCTCGGGCAACCGTTACAATGGTTACTCGCTCAGAAGTACAGGCTTTACCCTGGGACTGGATAAAGATATCACTGATAACCTCACTCTCGGCGCAGGCGTTACCCACGCCACCAGCCGGGCTAACGAAAAAGGTAGCAGCCAGAGTTCTGTAAAGAGTTATACAAACAGTGAGACAGACAGTTATCTGGTCTCCGCTTACGCTGGTTGGAAAAACCTCACCTACTTTGCAGATACCACTATCAGCTACGGCAAAAGTAAAACCGACCTGACCGGGCCTGGCTGGGAAACAGACTATGATTCCGATCAAATAGGGTTGAGCGTTCTGGCAGGCAGAAGTTTCCTGATGAATGATAACGATACATTGGTAGAGCCTCAGGTCGGCTTTAATTACGCCCGAATCAGTACCGATGGTTACCGATACCAGAGCAATGGCGAGCAGGTTTCAGTTGGAAAACAGAACCTGGAGGCTATAGAGCTGGGAGTGGGTCTGAGGTATAAGACCAGTTTTGAACTGGGTAACAATACCCTGCTTCCTGAAATCAACCTGATGGCCTGGCACGACCTGAATGCTGAATCGGTTGAGGCTGACGTTAAATTCGAGACCAGCAATAATTCATTTACCTACTTTGGCTCTAAGGGCGTGCGGAATCGCTATCAGGCTGGTATCGGTGCTGAGTACTGGATGGATAATAATGTCACCCTGAGCGCAAACTACGACCACAACTGGCAGTCAGGATTTAAAGCTGACACCTGGATCGTGAAAGTGCGCTACGACTTTTAAGCACCCTCGCCCAACGTGAAAAGCGGCCTTTTTTCAGGAGACTGGCCGCTTTTCACCATTCATCGCAGAAATCGATACGCTGACTCCTGACTGATGCTTTTTTGACACCTGTCACACTCAATAGTTTTTTTGCTCCTGCCCGATTTCTTGTCTAACCCGAATATTTCATAAATGAGCAACAAGTTCCGGAAAAAACATCCCATTCTGATTTTTTCGGAGGTCTGTTGCTCTACTGTCCATGAAAAAGGTATTACAACCCGAACTCACCATTAATTCGGATGTTTTTTGATCAGCACCTGCTTTTTCAGGACAACAGAATTCCCCAACACTCTTTCTGTTGGTCGCTATTTTATTCTGATTGAGTTTATGAAGCTGACTATCCCGGTCGAGGCAGCGGCATTGAATAAAAGACTTCGGTTATATGCTGCAAAAGCCCTTTTATTGGACAGCTGCGGGGCAAGTGAAGTTTGATTCGGTCTTTATACTCAACCACTTTAACCGCGACCTTACAAAGTTTTGTGATCACGGTTGATGGCTGTGCCTTTTCCAGCTCCGTACCTTTCAGTGCCTTGGTTCTCAGCTCATAGTGAAGAACATAAGCAGCGCAGGCGTAAAACATTCTCAGGTGATTTGCCAGAAAGCCTTGATCTGACAAGCGATCACCGGACAAATCACTTTTCAGATGCTTAATGAAGTTCTCATCCTGCCCTCTGGGACAATAAAGGTCTTCATATATTTCCTCGGGGGAAGCCTCCATCATCGAAGTCACAATAAAGCGGGGATTGTCGCCTTTCTGGTTGACCTCTGCCTTATAGATTATCCGGGTGTCCAGCCCTTTCCAGCTTTTTGCCTGATAGT
The DNA here is from genome assembly GCF_025562715.2 of Endozoicomonas gorgoniicola. Lineage (NCBI taxonomy): Bacteria > Pseudomonadati > Pseudomonadota > Gammaproteobacteria > Oceanospirillales > Endozoicomonadaceae > Endozoicomonas > Endozoicomonas gorgoniicola. Next base: position 5,118,574 of record NZ_JAPFCC010000001.1, on the reverse strand, counting down.
CCGTTTCTCCGTAGAGCCTGAGTCGCTCAGGCTCTGGCATGTTGTTCAGTTTTGCCAGCCCGGTTTTAACGTCGAGAGCTTTCCGCGCTTCATCCAGCAACTCTTTGGCTTTAGGTCGCAAGGCCGTCTTGTGTCCTGCGCCTTTTCCCAGCACGTAGTCGGAGTGAGGGTCATCCTGAACAACCTGCATTAACTCTGGTTGGGCAAAGTGGCTATCCCCACGAACCAGTAAATGGGTTTTCGGCCATCTTGTACGGATCAGCTTAATGAGGCGCTGGAGAATAGCTGCATTCTCTCGGCCTGTGGGTGTTTTTCCAGGACGCAGGATCGAAGTGATCAGCTTGCCGCTGAGCCCCTCAAAGATCATTAAGGGCAAGTAACAGTAGTCTTGATATTTGGCGTTGAACAGGTTCATCTGCTGGCCGCCATGGGTGATAGCAGGCGTATGATCCAGGTCGATAATGATGGCTAATGGCGGGTATTCATAACTGCTGATGAAGTGATCAGCCAGTGCTTTGGTCATATTATAAATATCCCGTTTGGTCATGGACTGACCAAGCCTTGTATACGTTGGAGCGGAAGCCAGATGGTTATCATCGTCCAGTGGGTTTCTTCCATTGGCAAGCTTAAAGATTGGGTCTTTACGCAGATGGTTGCTGTCGTTTGCATCTTCATAACCACAGGCCATTTGCAGAACTCTTTGGGCAATGAGTTCTTGCAGGGTGTGGTCGATGTAGGATTGATGACGTTTATCGTCAATGCCGTCAGTCAGCCTGGATATGATACCGCTGTGAAGCATTGTTTCACGTAGCATCAGGGCGCCAAAATCAGAGGATAATTCTCCGCCATTGAAGTCTGCCCGGATAGTTTTTCCGTTGGAGGGGTGAAAACGAAGCTGTTCTTGTGTAAATTTGTTCATGGCAAGTTCCGGTTTGCTTCTTCCGAAGCATTTTTTTGGTCGACCCAATTATATCAAGTGATTGGGCGGAACTTGCCTCTTTTTATGAAATATCCGGGCTAAACCGTTAATTAAGGATTTCCTATTTAACGAGTGCACAAGGAGTTAGCACATGAAGTTCTTTAAATGCCCATCAATCCTTCTGGTAGCTACCACTGTCCTGGCCTTAAACGTTCAGGCGGACCCATCCAGACTGAATATCAACACCGCCTCAGCTGAGACTATTGATAAAACGCTGGTGTTTGTCGGACAACAAACCGCCAGAAAAATTGTCGAGTACAGACAGCAATACGGTACTTTCAACAACCTTGATGATCTCACCAAAGTAAAAGGTGTCAGCAAACGCCTGGCCCGGTACAACCGCAACCGCATCCGTTTCCAGTAATTAGACCTTTATGAGGGGGATTCATATAATCCCCCTCATGGTTTATCAACTTCGCCCTTATCAAAAAGACGCCGTTAAAAGCGTTATTCAACATTTCCGCTCCACCGATGATCCCGCATTGATTGTGCTGCCCACGGGTGCCGGGAAAAGTCTTGTTATCAGTGAACTGGGGCGCATCGCCAGAGGCCGGGTTCTGGTGCTGGCTCATGTAAAAGAGCTGGTCGAGCAGAACCATGCCAAATACGAAAGTTATGACCTGAAAGCATCCGTTTTCAGTGCCGGTCTTGGGCGCAAGGACGCTGATGAACAGGTGGTATTTGGCAGTGTGCAGTCAGTGGTTCGCAACCTCGACCAGTTTAACGACGACGGTTTTACACTGCTGGTGATTGATGAATGCCACCGGGTTTCACTGGAAAAAAATTCCAGCTATCACAAGGTCATTGACCATCTGCGTGGCCTAAATCCCAGATTGAAAATTCTCGGATTAACGGCAACGCCTTATCGTCTGGGCATAGGATGGCTGTATCAGTATCAGCACAGTCAGGACAAAGACAGGAAAGGCACCATTCGCACCACCGACAAACGTTTTTTTAAAGACTGTATTTTTGAGCTGCCACTGTCTTACATGATCAGAAGCCAGTTTTTGACACCAGCCACTATGGTGGATGCCCCCGTAGTATTTTACGACTTCAGTCAGCTGTCCCGTGATCCTTTTGGTCGATACAGCGAACAGGAACTGAACTCGCTTCTGAAAGGCAAAGGGCGGGCGACCCAACAGATTATCAGACAGGTTATAAAAGAAGCGGAGAGCCGAAAAGGTGTGATGATTTTTGCTTCAACCGTTGATCATGCCAAAGAAATTCTGGGATACCTGCCAGACGAAGAAGCTGCTCTGGTAATTGGTGAGACACCCGGAAAAGAGCGCGATGCCATCATTGCGGCCTTTAAACAGCAAACGCTCAAGTACCTGGTTAACGTTTCTGTTCTGACCACTGGCTTTGACGCCCCTCATGTCGATCTGATTGCTATTTTGCGCCCCACTGAATCGGTTAGCCTGTACCAGCAGATAGTCGGTAGAGGCTTACGACTGGCACCGGATAAAAATGATTGTCTTGTCATTGACTTTGCCGGCAATCGCTACAACCTCTTCAGTCCTGAAATTGGCAGCCCCAAACCTGATTCCAAAAGCGTTCCAGTGACCGTTCCCTGCCCCGCCTGCGGCCATGAAAACAGCTTCTGGGGCATTGTGGATAACGATGGCGATCTGATTGAACACTACGGGCGGCGTTGTCAGGGTTATAAGGAAATAGAAGGCGAGCGGGAACAGTGTGACTTTCGTTATCGCTTTAAGGAATGTGATCAGTGTGGGGCTGAAAATGATATTGCTGCCCGGAAGTGCCATGAATGCCAGAAACCAATGGTTGACCCGGACCAGAAGTTAAAAGAAGCACTGAATCTGAAAAACTGTATGGTCATTCGCTGCTCAGGAATGACCATGGAAGCCGGTGAAAACCGACAGGGCAAAGCCCGTATCACCATTACTTACTACGACGAAGACGGTGCGGATGTAAAAGAACATTTCCAGCTGGACACACCGGCACAGCAGGGAGCGTTCTATCATAACTTCGGCAAGCATGCCCTGATTAATCGGGCAGAACCCTTCCGGGCCAATTCTGTAGATCAGGTTATCAACAACCGTAAGAAATTCAGGAAGCCCGACTTTGTCGTAGCCCTTAAAGAGAAGCATTACTGGAAAATAATCGACAAACTGTTTGATTATCAGGGTAACTACAGAAAAGCTTACTCAACAGAATAACTGTCAAAACAGGTATTCGAGACCTAACAGAAAGGTGTGGATTTCAAACTCATACTCCGTGCTTTTTATGGCTTCCCTTTTTTTGTCTGAAAAGGTAGTAAAGCGATAGTCTGTTCTCAGTGCGAACCGGTCATTCAGGTTTACACGGATGCCAAAGCCCATATGGGGGGCTTTCATATCTATATCAAATTTACTGGAACCGTTATCAGTGCTGAATGATGAAAACTCATAAGTCGCAGAACTTCGGCCTCCGCGCAGATAAAACCTTACCTGTTCAGAATATTGATAACCCAGCAACAGAGACACGTCCTGACGATCCACAAATGATAACTTTTTAGCTTCACTGATATCATCCAGAACGTTATTGACTGAAGCTCTGGTGCTTTGCTGTCGACCGGTATAGTCAATTTCCATCCCAAGAATCCAGGAATTGATCAATAGTCCGGCACTGGCATATAACCCGAGTACCGGGCCATTGATAGGATACTCTGAAACCTCCGAGGCAAAAGCATTTTTGTCCTCAAAATGGCTTCTTGATGAACTATAGCCAGCCTGCACTCCAAGAGAGAATTCATACTCCATAGCGAAGCTGTTCACACTCAGTGCCCATAAAGAGATAAAGCCTGCTGCCTGAATAAAACCCTGGGTTGCCTTGGATCGTTTTTTATTCACTTTTTTCACCACGCCGGAGTCAATAACGGGTTTGGACACATAAATTCAGACTTTAGAATTTTCTTATTTGATCGCTAAACACTACATCGGCATAACATCAAAAGATTTCAGTGATGGTAAAAACAGCTTCATTTTTACTTCTGTTCTCGGCCTGTCTTGTCCAGGCTTCATCTCTTTATAAAATGAAGCCATTAAGCTCAGGCTACCTTGAGTGTCCACAACAACTCCGTAAAAGCACCAGTGGCAAAACCATTTACTGTGATGTTTCTGCAGCGGTTTACTCAGGCAACCAGAAAACGGTTTACTTTGCTTCCGACTGGTGGAAAACCGTAAAAAGTTCCAAACTGATGTCTATTCAGTGGGAAAATGGTACCCCTTTACCAGCAACCCAGAGATACCACTCTGAAAGTAATGCGTTCACAGGTATTGAGAAAATCGAGGCGATGACCCGAACAGAAGATAACCTTATCTTTATTGCCTCAGGGGCTTTTACACACTCTGCTGAAACGGGATACTCTGACTGGGCAACCATCAATAACATAGTGTACTGGCAGAACGGAAAGGTTTCGCAAGCTACCCGACCCGACTTGCTGATCAATGGAAGCACACTTCCTGCAAAAAACATTAATGCAGAAGAATTTTCTTATTATCTAAGAAACGGAATGCTAAATGCCCTTCGAACGAAATACTCCGATACCAACTTTTTCAAGATTGAAGGATTATCCATACTTCCGGGGAACCGCCTGGCATTTGGTGTTCGAGAAATTGGAGCCCACTACCTCCAGACCCGATTCAAAAACATTATTCTTACCACTGACTACCGAATAGACTCGGGGCAGCTGGTCATAGGTACCCAGTTTTCTCTGCAGTATGACTTTCCCCTCAACGCATCCTACAACCTTGCAGGCTCTGTTGGACTCTCCAGTATTGAATATGACTTTAAAAGGCGGTTGCTTTACATGACAACGAGTTATGAAAAGGGTTCTGGCGATGAAGATGTTGGAACTTACCTCTGGGTTTTGCCCAATAATTCCAACAATAAGCTCCTGAAGCCACGACTTGTCAGGCACAACTCTTCCGCCCCTTATCACTTCGCCCACAAAGCAGAAGCTATGGCAATAGACGCTCAGGGACGTGTTATTCTTATTGCAGATGACGATAAAGTTTTGGGAAGAAAGAAAAGTGAAGTCCTATTTCCAGACAGACAGTTCTCCAGACACCCCTGGCAGGCTGCCTATATTGTACTCAAAGTATCGCCCGGTAATGTCAGCTCGCCCCTGCCCCATTAGCCGCTTAGGGGAGTGGGATAACAAACTTTACCGGAGTATCTTTCCTGCTTACTCCCTCTGTGATTGATTGTGAACGTCATGTCCAGCGTTAATGTCGCCCCTGAATGCAAACACCTCATTATACTTGCTGCTAAAAAGCTAAAGGCTCTGAACACAGAGCTGGCTTACTGGCTTACCTTTGGCACGTGTTATCTGGGGCTTATCGGACAACAGATTCGGCTGAATGATAGTTATCCCGCCTTTTGCTGAAAAAAACGCCGAATGCCGTGTAAACCAAACTGAGAGACAACCATCCCCGCCAGCATCAGCACACAACCGAGCATGGCAATACCTGACAACGTCTCATTCAGGAATAGATAGCCAACGATGACAGCAAATACAGTTTCCAGACTGAGAATAATGGAAGCATGAGCCACAGGCGCAGTCTTCTGACCAATAATCTGCAAGGTATAGCCAACCCCGGTGGACACAATTCCCACATAAAGCAATGGCATCAGAGCCGCTTCAGCCTGACTCCAGGCCCAGTTTTCAGTAACACTGGCGACACCAAAAGAGAACAGAGAACAGGACAGAAACTGAACAAATGCCAGGGCTATAACATTATTCCGGGGAGCCAGCCTGGCAATCAGCAGCAGGTGGGCAGCCCAGAATAAAGCCCCAATCATTTCCAGCATATCGCCATAGTTCAGAACCAGATCATCACCAAGGGTCAAAAATCCCAGTCCGGGCAGAGCAATAACAATCCCCAGCCAGGTGTCCCGACCTGTTTTGTTACCGACCAATAATCCCAAAATCGGTACCAGCACAATGTACAGGCAGGTAATAAAAGCGGCCTTGCCTGCGGTGGTATAGATCAGGCCAATCTGTTGAAAACCGGAAGCGAGCATCATCACCAAGCCAAGGGCAATACCGCCCAGCCAGGTTAAGCGTGTAAACACAGACCCCCGCCGACGTTGAAACAGTAAAAAAGGTATCAGGGCAAAGCTACCAATCAAAAAACGTATGCCATTAAATGCCCAGGGTTCAATATGGTTCATGCCCAGACGCTGAGCAACAAACGCAGACCCCCAGATAAAAGCGACCAAAAGCAGCAGGCCATCAGCCAGGAAGGTACGTTGATTCATTTTTTTATTCGCTCATGGCTGTTTATTGAAGAAAAATATTCTGTTCGGTTTCATAATCAAAAATATGGCACTTATTCATGTCAGCGAAAAAGCGGGTTGGAGTGCCATAATCCAAAGCTTTGAAATCCCGGCTATTACTCTCCCCGGAGAGACGGGCAATAAACTGCTGCTCTCCAAGGAAGAAATAGATATAAACTTCATTCCCCATCTGCTCTACAACAGAAACCTTGCCTGTCAGACCGCTGCCAGCCGCTTCATTGATAGCAATGTTTTCCGGACGAATACCAAACCAGACTTTCTGACCGACATAATGTTCAGCCTTTGTCGCTTTATCTTCGGGAAGTAACAACTCTTCACCGTTCAGGCTCACAAAGACCTGATCATCCTTGCTGATGATTTCAGCTTCAGCAAGATTCATAGCCGGAGAACCAATAAATCCTGCAACAAATTTATTAGCCGGTGCGTGGTACAAATTAAGCGGTGTATCAACCTGCATAATTTTGCCGTAATCCATTACACAAATTCTGTCGCCCATCGTCATGGCTTCTACCTGATCGTGGGTGACGTAGATCATGGTGGCATTCTGACCGGCTTTTTTCAGTTCCTTATGCAACTGGGTAATCCGTACCCGCATGGATACACGAAGTTTCGCATCCAGGTTAGAAAGGGGTTCATCAAACAAAAAAACATCAGGCTTACGAACAATTGCACGCCCCACCGCTACCCGCTGACGCTGACCACCCGACATTTCTTTGGGTTTTCGATCCAGAAGGTCGGTAATATCGAGCTTTTGCGCTGCGTCCTGTACCCGTCGATCAATCTCATCAGCAGGGATTTTGGCCATTTTCAAACCAAAGGCCATGTTGTTATAAACGGTCATGTGTGGGTAAAGCGCATAGTTCTGGAATACCATGGCAATGCCCCGGTCTTTGGGAGGAGTGCTATTGACCATACGGTCTCCGATCCAGACCTCGCCACTGGAAATCTCTTCCAGCCCGGCCACCATTCGCAGGGTCGTTGTTTTGGCACAGCCAGACGGGCCGACAAATACCATAAACTCACCATCCCTGATATCCAGATCAACCCCGTGTACGGCTTTAAAACCATTGGGGTAAACCTTTTCTACCTTCTTCAGTACGACTTCAGCCATTGTTCAACTACTGCTCAATTTTTTATGAATATTTGCAAGCCATCGCTATTCCTACTAGGGGAATAGGGCAAGCTGATAAGTTTTTTATTGCCGTAATCCTTAATGCGGCTTTATTCTTTAACAGCACCACCAAGAATGCCGGAAATAAACTGCTTCTGAAGTAACAGGAAAATAGCGATCACGGGCAGTGTCGAGAGACTGGCTCCCATAAACACCTGACCATAATCCACCCTGGACAACCCAACCAGCGAGGACAGAGCCACCGGCAAGGTCTTCATGGAAGCATCATTCAACACAATCAACTGCCACATAAAATTCCCCCACTGGGCCATAAACATATAAATACCCAGCGCGGCAATGGCAGGCTTCATGGTCGGCAACACGATTTTGTAAAAAATAGCGAATTCGCCACAGCCATCAATCCGTGCTGCCTCAATCAATGAGTCGGGGATTTTTTTCATATTCTGACGCATCAGAAAAATACCAAAGGCATTGGCAATACCGGGGATAATGACCGCTTTGTAAGAGTTCAGCCAGCCAAAGGCCTTCATGGTATCAAACAGGGGAATCATGGTGGCCTGGGCAGGCAACATCATGGTCAGGAGGATGGCACCGAAGATATAGTCCTGTCCCTTGAACTGAAATTTTGCAAAGGCATAACCGGTAATAGTACTGAGCGCCAGAACAAAAAAGGTATAGCTCAGGGACACATAGAACGAGTTAAAAATAACACGTCCAAGGTCAATCTGTTCGTTTAGCGCGGTCAGGTTTTGCCAGAAATGATCACCGGGCAGCAGACGGGGCGGAAAGGCGAAAATATCCGCCGAGCTGTTTGTCGCACCGATAAACATCCAGTAAAAGGGAAACAGTGAGACAATCAGCCCCAGTATTATCGTGGTATAAGTGAATACCTTTTTGAGGCCTGTGCTGGATTCAACCATTATCTTTGCCTCCTACCTTTACCTGTATATACGACATCACTGCGGTCAATATCAGCAGAACCACCGAGATCGCCGACGCATAGCCAAAATTCAGATTCATAAAGCCCTGGTTATAGAGATAAAGGCCAAGAGACATGGTTGAGTTACCCGGGCCACCTTTGGTCAGAATAAAAGGTTCACTGAACAGGTTAATCGTACCGATAGTAGACATCAGCATGGAAAACAGAATCAGAGGCTTCATCTGCGGAATGGTGATATAGAAAAACTGTTTCAATTTGCTGGCACCATCAATTTCCGCCGCTTCATAGAGGTCAGCCGGAATTCCCTGCAGACCTGCCAGCATGATCACCATGTTGTAACCGGTCCAGCGCCATGTCAGTGCCAGCATAATGGAGAACTTCGCCCAGAAAGGATCAACCAGCCAGGACACACTGTCGATCCCTAAAATGGAAAGGAGGTAATTAAGAAGACCTTTATCGTTTAAAAAGAGCGAGAAAATAATGGAATAGGCGACCATCTCTGTGACAGATGGCAGAAAGTAACCAACCCGGAACTGGGATTTCCATTTAATAAATCGCGAGTTCATGGCCACTGCCAGAACCAGTGACAGCATGGACATCAAAGGCACCTGAATCAGCAAATAGATAAAGGTGTTAGACAGAGCCTGATAAAACACCTCATCACCAAACAGGCGTGAGTAATTAGCCAGCCCGGTAAATATATATTGACCACGTTCGTAGCTGAAAAAACTAAGGGTAATGGTTCGTAGAAAAGGGTAAATCGTAAACAGTGAAAATAGAAAAACAGCGGGAGCAATAAAATAATAAGGTGCTGTTTTATTGGTCAGCTTCAGTTTTGAAAGAAGACTGACCCTGGTCTCTTTCTCTTGTGAAAGACAGGCTTCCATAATATATCCTTCCGGTGTGTCTATCGAGCCAGGCGGATAATGTGGTTAAAGACGTCACATCATCCGCCAACCGGCTTCCCATTTAATTTGCGATAGCACGCCCCGTTGCAGTCTGCAAAGACCGGGCAGCTTTTTCGAGACTCGCTCTGACAGGAGCATCTTCAAGCAAAATATCGGACTGTGCATTCAGGAGATAGTCACCGGCTTCACCGCCATCTTCCGTATTGAAAGAAACATTGATGTGCGGAACCATATCCGCCAGTACACGAGCCATCTTCTGCCCCCCAAAGTAAGGATCGCCTTTTTCAAAATAGGGGTCATCAAAAGCAGGCAGATAGGAAGGAAACAGGTCGTATTTTTTATACATCATGACCTGATTGTCTTTGGTAGCAATGGCGTTCCTGATAAATTCCCAGGCCAGCTCCCCATTCTCAGACTGGGAGGGTATAGTCAGTGACGCACCACCGATGTAAGTGGCCCGGTTGCCTCCCTCCTCAAAAGCCGGGAAAGAAAAGAAGCCCCATTTGCCACTGTGTTCAGGCATCTGATCTTTCAGGGTTCCTCCCCACCAGCCACCATAAGGTACGGTTGCCACTTCGTTGTTTTTACTATGAAAATAGTGCTCCGAACTCGCAAAGCACTCCATCCTCACCGACAGGCAAGGTTCTTACTCGCAGCCTCTGATGAGCTTTTATTCTTTAGTTAAAGCTGGCAGATAATTATATTTCTGGAGCATCTGTAACCAGCGCGGTGCATTCCTGTGAACCGTCAGTGCTTCGTAATCAATCTCTGGATCCTTGTAGGGCGTAAGCCTGGTGAGGATGCAGTAGATCACCCGCAACATTTTATGTCCGATGGCAATGATGCTGCGCTTATATCCACGGCGAATGGTCAGGCTTTGATGTTTGCCTTTGAACTGGCTTTTGGTCTTTACAGCTGCCTGACTGATCTCACACATCAGCCGTCGTAAGGACTGGTTGCCCTTACGAGTTTTACCACTCTTACGCTTACCGGCACTTTCATTGTTGCCCGGACATAGGCCTGCCCAGGATGCCAGAGACTCCCGGCTGCCAAAGGCACTCATGTCATCACCGATCTCAGCAATCAACCCTGCTGCTGCGATCTCATCGACTCCCGGAAGGGTTTGCAATAGCTGCCAGGGTTCCCGGTACTGAGTTTGTACAATATTGCGTATTCCCGCATCCAATTCGGCAACCTCATCATCCAGATACTGAATATGTTTCCGGATGCTCTTAAGCACTGTCAGATGTGCTGAAGACAGCGAGCCTTCCATGCTGTCGAATAACTCTTTGGTTTTGCTCTTCAGCTTGCCACGGGCAAACTTCACCAGCTCTTGCGGAGGCAGGCCGTCAATCAGTCCCTGAATCATTTCCTGTGCGGACTTGCCATGTATGTCACTCACTACACCACCGAGACGGATGCCGGCATCGTCCAGAACTTTATGCAGACGGGTCTTTTCACCGGCAAGCTGCCCCACCAGTTTCTGACGACGGCGAAACAGCAACCTCAGCTGCTCGATATCAGGGGGCGGTACAAAGCTGGGGCGAAGCAAACCACACCGACCCAGTGTTGCCAGCCACTGACTGTCCTGGACATCAGTCTTGCGACCGGGCACATTCTTGACGTGACGGGCATTGACAACCCAGACCTTGAGGCCTGCTTTAATCAGAGTTTCGTGAACGCATTTCCAGTAAACGCCAGTACTTTCCATGACTACGAGCTCAACCTGATGTTTCACCAGGAAGTCGCGAAGCTTCCTGCGTTCACGTCGATACGTCTTGAACGACTGAGTGATCTCTTTGATTTCGCCGTTTTCATCTTCGGTCTGAACAGTCGCCATGACCATCATCTTGTGAACATCGAGGCCAGCACAACATTTCAAAATTGACTGCATCAGACTAATCTCCCTATGGATCATGGAAGATGGCAAGGTCTGATGGATTGATCGTGGGCCATAAGCCGAGGATCAGCAGAGGTCTTTTTACTATCCGTTCAACGTCGTAAGGCGGGAAACGATTAGGGGTACGAGCGATCCGTCCAGGTCAGTTTAGGTTCAGGGTCAAAAGCCTCTGAAAAATTTGTCGACCATGATCAGGCCTTGCCGCCCACTCCAAGTCTGGATGAAGGCTTCAATATTTTCATGCTTCGGGGTGGCCAGTTACCGGCCATGAACGTTTAGTGGCGATAACCAGGGTGTTCCAGGAATCCGCGTTGTAGGTCAGGTCTTCGTCATGCAGCCGTTTCTGAAGCTCCATCGCCTTGATATTCTTGTTGTCTGCTAACGTTATTTCACCTTTCTCGTTAAAGCTGCCTCCGCCCAGCTGCCCGGTCAACATGCCATGAATATAAGTCCCCTTGGCATAATTTATAGGAATCATCTTTACGCCAGGGTTAGCAGCCTGAACCTTTTTACCTGCGTCAATGAAGTCGCCCCAGGTAGTTAAGTCATTAACATTGACGTCTGCTTTCTGGAAGAAATCACGACGGTAGAAAATACCGGCAGGCGCAGAGTCCCAGGGAAGCGCATAAAGCTTTCCTTCGTACTCACCAGTTGGCCATTTGCTGGGGTCGAAATCCTGTTTCATGTTCCCTGCGACCTTGCTCAGGTCGTAGAAACCACCAGGAAAATTAGGAGGGTATTTTACGAAACCATCGGTTTCAATGGTCATCACATCAGGCAGGCCGGTATTGGAGTTCAGGCCTATCATCAACTTCTGATAAGTATCCGATGTGCCCAGCTCTTCCACGACCACTTTTACGTTGGGATATTTTTCATTGAAGCTGGGAATCGTATCTTTTAAAGCTTTTGCTGCCACATCCCAGGACCAGACTTTCAGCTCTGCTTTAATATCTCTGGTGATTGGATCACCAGTAATCACCGCTGTCGCAGTTTCTTCAGAGCCACTGCAAGCCGATAACAACACGGCTATTGCAGTCCCCACCAACAAATTGAGCTTTTTCATCAATACATCTCTTTTATTTTTGCTTATCTTTGGATGAATGGATTATAAATAATTTTAATCTGCTTAGTTTGATCTGAGGCAAGAGGCAAAGACAAAGGTAAACATAAAGGTAAAATTTGGCACAAAAGTAAAAATAGAATACCAATCGTCGCTTAATAATCAGCCACTGACTGAATGATTTATGATCATTCTTAATTAGTTACCATAGGTCATTAAACAAGCTGGCTAATTTTTCATCCAACCCTTCGATTTATTAGAACAATGCCATCTAATTTTTATGATATTTAATACATTTATTTTACAGTAATCTTTTTTTGACCAGAGCAGTGGGGAACGGACATGAGCGTCTGGAAAAATACAACAGCGGGTTACGGCCTGATCAGCATACTTATCCACTGGATCAGTGCCTTTACTGTTTTCGGACTGTTTGGTGTTGGCCTGTATATGATGTCCCTGTCTTATTACGACTCTTTGTATCAGTCACTTCCATGGTGGCATAAAAGTATTGGCTTAACCCTGTTTGCAGCTACCCTTTTCAGGCTTCTATGGAAAGCCATTAACCCTAAAACTGCGCATCTCCCGGAGCTTAGTAAAACAACCGTCAGACTGGCTGTTTCAACTCACCATCTGATGTACCTTCTTCTGTTTGGCATTATGATCAGCGGTTATCTGATCAGTACGGCAGATGGAAGACCTTTGTCGTTTTTTGGCTGGTTTGAAGTACCCGCTTTAATAACAGGAATTCGCGGGCAGGAAGATATAGCTGGTGAGATCCACTTTTATCTGGCCTGGTCACTGGTTGTTCTGGCCTCCCTGCATGGGCTGGCAGCGATTAAACATCATGTGATTAACCGGGACCGAACACTGATAAGAATGATAAAAACGCATTGAAAGCCTGACCGCTACCTAATAACAATAAGAGTTAACATTATGACCCGTTTAGAAAAATTCTTTGCCATCGCTGCTTTTGCCGTGTCGATTCTTGGATTGAGTGCACCAGCCAGTGCCAATACCTACCTGATCGATACCAAAGGAGCCCATGCCTTTATTAACTTCAAGGTCAGTCATCTTGGCTATAGCTGGGTTCACGGGAATTTCACAGACTTTAGCGGTTCATTCAAATTTGACCCGGCAAAGCCGGAAGCATCAAGCATTAAGGTAAACATTAATACCAACTCAGTGAACAGTAGTCATGCTGAACGGGATAAACACCTGCGCGGTAAAAAATTTCTCAACACCAGTCAGTTCCCTGAAGCCTCTTTTGTCAGTACCCGGATTGAAAGCGACGACGGACAAAATGCCAGAATTTATGGTGACTTCACCCTGAAGGGCGTCACCAAAAAAATCGTTATTGAAGCGGTTAAAGTCGGCGAAGGCAGAGACCCATGGGGAGGTTACAGAGCTGGTTTTTCCGGAACCACCCAGTTGTCTATGGCTGATTTCGACATGAACCTCGGACCAGCATCCGCTGATATTCATATTACGCTGGAAGTAGAAGGAATCAGACAATAACTAATAACTGCGATTGGTATTACATACAGCCTGCAGGTTGTGACTAATCACCTTGTCAACAAACCTGATAGAAGCCCAGTAAATATACCCACCTCTGCTCATAAAGCCTTGATGCGACGGCGGCAATATCTTACAGCAATAATGAAGCAATCCGGTCATCATGGCAGGACAGAAAAGTGGAGATTGTTATGCTGGCGTCTTTCGAACAGTTTTTGATCGGTTCTCCGGATTGGCTGGTTCTCCTGACCCTGATCAGCGTTGTCCTGCCTTTGACTATTCTTCCGGTTACCGTACTGGGACTATTTGGTGCAAAATCCTGCAACAAAGCCCGCGCGTATCTGCGCCTGATGTACCTGATGCTGCCATGGATTCCTTTTGCTGCACTGGCTGGCGCCTTTATTATGAGCCTTTCCAACCTGCTACTGGGCATGGTAATAGGGCTTATCTTTGTTGTGGTACGTCTTTATTTTGTATTTATGAACTCAACCAGTAATGGGCTGAGTGCTGCAGCGGCTTCTTAATAGCCGCTGATCAGATTTTTTAAAAGAGTTCTTATTTGGCACTCTTTTTACCTGTTTCTTTTGCATAAAGATCAGCAAAGTCTTTACCGGCAAGCTTTTCAGAAACAAACAGAACCGTTCCGGTCCAGTGCCTGACCCACGGAGTCGTTGCTAAGTAGTAACCAAGTACACCATGCTGCCTGTAGTAAAGGTCATTGACTTCATCTTCCATAGTGTCATCAAGCATTATTTCAAGCGTTTCTACCGTAGATGAGTTCTGGAAAATAAAACCTGCCGGATGGATGCTGTCGTTCAGCATATCTCCTCCAATGTAGGCATGCTTAATATCTACCTTGGCATCAGGCATAACAATATCCAGAAGTGCCTGACCGGGCATTTGGCTGTTAAATACAAAAGCTGAAGCAGCCGTTGCATAAGCTACCAGCTGGGCAATAGCCCCTCCCTGGGATGCGCCGGTAATTTCTATACGATAGTCCTTTTCGAAATACATTTGTCTCAGATCAAGAACCAGATCCATGGCGTTCATCATTGCACCAGATTGCCTTCCATAAGCCAGGTAAGCTGCTGACAAAATGCTGTCTTTATCAGAAAAGTCAGTACCTGCAATGGCAAGCAGAACGGTCTTTTTGGTTTCATTAATAAAGACTCTGGCTCTGAAACCTGTCTCATCTATATAAATCCTATTCAGGTCACCACCCTGAAAATGCTTGTACCAGTCTCTGGGAAAGTCTTTTTTTTCCGCAAGAATGTACCCATTAGAGGCCAGATAAGCGAAGCGCTGATCAATCGCTTTCTGCTTATTAGGCTTTCTTCCCTTGATTTTTATGACTTCAGCAAAATAGCTCATCATTGCATAGGGCAAGCGATCAGCTGCATTTTCCCAATCCGGGTAAGATTGACGAACCTCGTAGCTGACAGTGTCGATTGTATGAACAGACTGCTCTGAATAAGCCGTCAGCCCGAAGCAAGCAATCGTCAGAAATAATAGCAGTGACCGAAACATTACTTTCATTAGACTTCTCCTTAGTTTTTCTTTACATCGTTAGTGGTCCATTAACATTTAGAGAACTTCATAACTAAATAGTTCTTGCTGCTTATAAATAATTCGATATAAAGAAAACAATCAGCATTCTGAATTGAAAATGAATGAGACGAGATTATGGTTCTTAAATTCAAATCGTTTGTTTTTCGTACATAGCAAAAACCCCAACCGATTTCTCGATTGGGGTTTTCACAGCCTTGAGCGAACACTTGAAACGTTCCTGACGTTTCGAAGTGCTTCCTCCATTCATGGAGGTCGCTCAAGGTAAATTGGGTGCCTGGCGATGACCTACTCTCACATGGGGAAGCCCCACACTACCATCGGCGATGTGTCGTTTCACTTCCGAGTTCGGGATGGGATCGGGTGGTTCCAACACTCTATGGTCACCAGGCAAATTCTTTTGAGTCACAGCTGGGGTGGCGTTTTGGGTCGTATCCCGTGGCCCGTATCCCGTGACCCGTTTGGGCTGCTGCATACTCTGGAATCCTGTTTCTTAATAAGCTTTTCGAGTTCTCTTGCTCGCACTCTCATGCTGTGCATGGCTGCTAACGGGTTACGGGCTACGGGTAACGGGCTTCGTTATCCTCTAGCGGGTAACACAGTCAACATTCAAATCGCTTTGGCGTTATATGGTCAAGCCTCTCGAGTCATTAGTACGGGTTAGCTCAACGCCTCACAACGCTTACACACCCCGCCTATCAACGTCGTAGTCTTCAACGTCTCTTATGTGGCCTCAAGGGCCAAGGGAAGTCTCATCTTGAAGGGGGCTTCCCGCTTAGATGCTTTCAGCGGTTATCCCGTCCGAACTTAGCTACCGGGCAATGCGTCTGGCGACACAACCCGAACACCAGTGGTTCGTCCACTCCGGTCCTCTCGTACTAGGAGCAGCTCTCCTCAAACTTCCAACGTCCACGGCAGATAGGGACCGAACTGTCTCACGACGTTCTAAACCCAGCTCGCGTACCACTTTAAATGGCGAACAGCCATACCCTTGGGACCGGCTTCAGCCCCAGGATGTGATGAGCCGACATCGAGGTGCCAAACACCGCCGTCGATGTGAACTCTTGGGCGGTATCAGCCTGTTATCCCCGGAGTACCTTTTATCCGTTGAGCGATGGCCCTTCCATTCAGAACCACCGGATCACTAAGACCTACTTTCGTACCTGCTCGACCTGTACGTCTCGCAGTCAAGCTGGCTTGTGCCTTTACACTAACCGCACGATGTCCGACCGTGCTTAGCCAACCTTCGTGCTCCTCCGTTACTCTTTGGGAGGAGACCGCCCCAGTCAAACTACCCACCACACAATGTCCCCGGTCCCGGTAAGGGACCTGGGTTAGAACCTCAATATTGCCAGGGTGGTATTTCAAGGTTGGCTCCATGCAGACTGGCGTCCACACTTCAAAGCCTCCCACCTATCCTACACAAGCAACATCAAGATCCACTGTGAAGCTGTAGTAAAGGTTCACGGGGTCTTTCCGTCTAGCCGCGGATACACTGCATCTTAACAGCGATTTCAATTTCACTGAGTCTTGGGTGGAGACAGCGTGGCCATCGTTACGCCATTCGTGCAGGTCGGAACTTACCCGACAAGGAATTTCGCTACCTTAGGACCGTTATAGTTACGGCCGCCGTTTACCGGGGCTTCGATCAACCGCTTCTTCCGAAGAATAACAGCATCAATTAACCTTCCGGCACCGGGCAGGCGTCACACCGTATACGTCCACTTACGTGTTAGCACAGTGCTGTGTTTTTAATAAACAGTCGCAGCCACCTGGTATCTTCGACCAGTCCCAGCTTAGAGAGTAAATCTCATCACCAGAACCGGCGCACCTTCTCCCGAAGTTACGGTGCCATTTTGCCTAGTTCCTTCACCCAAGTTCTCTCAAGCGCCTTGGTATTCTCTACCTGACCACCTGTGTCGGTTTGGGGTACGGTCCCCCTTGACCTGACGCTTAGAAGTTTTTCCTGGAAGCATGGCATCAACCACTTCCCGGCCGTAGCCGGTTCGTCATCAGTTCTCGGCATAAGTGGACCCGGATTTGCCTGGGCCCACAGCCTACGACCTTAAACAGGGACAACCATCGCCCTGCCGGCCTAGCCTTCTCCGTCACTCCATCGCAGTCAAGGGGGGTACAGGAATATTAACCTGTTTCCCATCGATTACGTCTTTCGACCTCACCTTAGGGGCCGACTCACCCTGCGCCGATTAGCGTTGCGCAGGAACCCTTGGTCTTCCGGCGAGGGAGGATCTCACTCCCTTTATCGTTACTCATGTCAGCATTCGCACTTGTGATACGTCCAGCATGCCTCCCGGCACACCTTCAACCGCTTACACAACGCTCCTCTACCGCTCGACAACTCTTTATAAAAAGAGCATCGAACCCGTAGCTTCGGTGAATAGTTTGAGCCCCGTTACATCTTCCGCGCGAGCCGACTCGACCAGTGAGCTATTACGCTTTCTTTAAAGGGTGGCTGCTTCTAAGCCAACCTCCTGGCTGTCTGGGCCTTCTCACATCGTTTCCCACTTAACTATTACTTTGGGACCTTAGCTGACGGTCTGGGTTGTTTCCCTTTCCACGACGGACGTTAGCACCCGCCGTGTGTCTCCCTTGATTGCACTCATCGGTATTCGGAGTTTGCATGGGGTTGGTAAGTCGGGATGACCCCCTAGCCCAAACAGTGCTCTACCCCCGATGGTGAGACAAGAGGCGCTACCTAAATAGCTTTCGAGGAGAACCAGCTATCTCCGGGCTTGATTAGCCTTTCACTCCTATCCACAAGTCATCCCCTGGCTTTTCAACGACAGTGGGTTCGGTCCTCCAACCAGTGTTACCTGGTCTTCAACCTGCTCATGGATAGATCGCCCGGTTTCGGGTCTACACCTTGCGACTGTTCGCCCTATTAAGACTCGGTTTCCCTACGGCTACCCTATTCGGTTAACCTTGCCACAAAATGTAAGTCGCTGACCCATTATACAAAAGGTACGCAGTCACATGCCTGAGCATGCTCCCACTGCTTGTACGTACACGGTTTCAGGTTCTGTTTCACTCCCCTCAACGGGGTTCTTTTCGCCTTTCCCTCACGGTACTGGTTCACTATCGGTCAGTCAGGAGTATTTAGCCTTGGAGGATGGTCCCCCCATGTTCAGACAGCATTTCACGTGTGCCGTCCTACTCGATTTCACAATAAAGGAGTTTTCGCATACGGGGCTATCACCCACTATGGCCACACTTTCCAGTGTGTTCCGCTAACTCCAGGATTGCTTAAGGGCT
>NZ_JAPFCC010000001.1:4887500-5090000 GCF_025562715.2 Endozoicomonas gorgoniicola | reverse complement strand
CAGGCGAAAAGTTATGTATCTGTGATGTCTGTGGAAAAGCTTTTGCCGAGTCGTATAATTTAACCACACACATGCGAACCCATACAGACGTAAAGGCATATAAATGTGATCTCTGTGAAAAAAGTTTTACCACATCGGCTGGCTTAACCAACCACATGCGAATTCATACAGGTGTAAGGCCATATAAATGTAATGTCTGTGGAGACACATTTAAAGCGACATCGCATCTCAGTAGACACAAGCGAATCCATACAGGAGAAAAGTTTCGTTGCTCAGTCTGTGGATCTGTTTATTCACGAAAAGATGGGCTCAAAAAGCACATGAGACAGCGTCACTCAGCCCCGGATACGCCTGATATAACCGTATCCATTCAAGAGCCCGCCGGAATAGTCGCAACAACACACTCCCTTAACTCTGACCCAGGCTCCTCCACAGAAACCAGCGTAAGCTATATCAGGCCACTTAATAATGAAAGCCCACCAGTTCGAGTGGTTACTAATACAACTGCGTTAACAGAGACAGTCATTGTCACACAACGTGATGGAAAAGTTATTGTAACTACTGAGCCCCGGACAGAGACTGACCCCAGTAATTCTTCATCGCAATAAGGGAAAAAGCCCCGGAAATTCAGGGCTTTCATTGATTATGAATAAGCTATCTCTTTGAAGGAGAATTAGTAGGCTATTTACCCAGCTTCTTGCGGATGGCCTGCAGTGTCCGCAACTGTGCTGCGGCTTCAGCCAGCTGAGTTGCTGCACGGGAGTAATCGAACTCGCCACTCTGATTGGTCAATTCTTGTTCAGCCAGCTTCTTGGCTTCTGCTGCTGCCGCTTCATCCATATCGTCTGCACGCAGAGCCGTGTCAGCCAGAACCTTTACCTGAGAAGGCTGTACTTCCAGAAATCCACCGGAAATATAAAACACTTCTTCCTCTCCACCTTCTGCAATAAGGCGTATCGGGCCTGGGCTTAACTCTGTTAACAGTGGAGTATGGCCGGGAGTTATCCCCAAATCCCCGAGAGAGCCCGTGGCAACAACCATTTCAACCTGCCCGGAGAAAATCTCCTCCTCGGCACTAACGATGTCACAGTGAACTGTGTTCGCCATATTTTGTTACCTCTCTTAGTATCTATCTTCCTTCTTCTATATATAGAGGAAGAAAGATAAATCCGGGCTTTAGATGGACTTGGCTTTTTCAACCGCTTCTTCAATAGAACCTACCATGTAGAACGCTTGTTCTGGCAGGTTATCGTATTCACCATCCAGAATACCCTTGAAGGCTCTGATGGTATCTTTCAGCGATACATATTTACCAGGAGATCCGGTAAATACTTCTGCTACGAAGAATGGCTGAGACAGGAAACGTTCGATCTTACGAGCCCTGGAAACGGTCAGTTTGTCTTCTTCAGACAGTTCATCCATACCCAGAATCGCGATGATGTCTTTCAGTTCCTTGTAGCGTTGTAGAACGGTTTGTACACCACGGGCTACTTCGTAATGTTCCTGACCAATCACCAGAGGGTCTAACTGACGGGAAGTGGAATCCAGTGGGTCAATCGCCGGATAAATACCTTTAGAGGCGATATCACGGCTCAGTACAACGGTTGCATCAAGGTGCGAGAAAGTAGTGGCCGGCGAAGGGTCAGTCAGGTCATCCGCAGGGACATACACAGCCTGAATGGAGGTAATGGAACCGGTTTTTGTAGAAGTAATCCGTTCCTGCAGAACACCCATCTCTTCAGCCAGAGTGGGCTGATAGCCTACAGCCGATGGCATACGACCCAGCAATGCTGACACTTCAGTACCCGCCAGGGTGTAACGATAGATGTTGTCGATAAACAGCAGTACATCACGCCCTTCATCACGGAACTTTTCCGCCATGGTCAAGCCAGTCAATGCAACACGAAGACGGTTACCGGGCGGTTCATTCATCTGGCCGTACACCAGCGATACTTTATCAATAACGTTGGAGTCGGTCATTTCATGATAGAAGTCATTACCTTCACGAGTCCGCTCACCCACACCGGCAAACACTGAGAAGCCAGAGTGTTCAATCGCGATGTTCCGGATCAGCTCCATCATGTTGACGGTTTTACCAACACCAGCACCACCGAACAGACCCACCTTACCGCCCTTGGCAAACGGGCAAACCAGATCGATAACCTTGATGCCCGTTTCCAGCAGTTCATTAGATGCAGACTGGTCAGCATAACTGGGGGCTTTGCGGTGAATAGAAGCTCGCTCCTGTTCACCGATGGGACCTTTCTCATCGATAGGATCACCCAGAACATCCATAATGCGTCCCAGGGTTTCTTTACCAACTGGCACCTGAATCGGTGCGCCGGTATTATTGACCGCCAGCCCACGGGAGACCCCTTCAGTGGAGCCCATAGCAATGGAACGCACAATACCGTCGCCCAGCTGTTGCTGCACTTCCAGAACAAGACTTTTGTCGTCTACTGTTAAAGCATCATACACTTTGGGAACGCTTTCCCTTGGAAATTCGACGTCAATGACGGCGCCGATTATTTGTACGATACGACCGCTACTCATAACCTACCCTCTACCTTTTTCTTTTTTACAGCCGTGCACTACAAAGCTGCAGCGCTTTAAACGGCTGCGGCGCCGCTTACGATTTCTGACAATTCCTGCGTGATTGCTGCCTGACGAGCCTTGTTGTAAACCAGTTGCAAATCGTCAATCAGGTTTCCGGCGTTATCAGTCGCACTCTTCATGGCAACCATTCGTGCCGCCTGTTCACAGGCATTATTTTCTACCACAGCCTGAAATACCTGGGATTCGATATAACGCACTAATAACCCATCCAGCAGCTTTTTAGCATCGGGTTCATAGATGTAATCCCAGGGTTTATTCAGTGAATCATCACCGTCTGCTACCAGAGGCAACAACTGCAATGACGTTGGTGTTTGCGCCATAGTATTCACAAACTCATTATGCACTACGAACAGGCGATCAATCGCCCCCTCATCGTAGCTGTCGAGCATCACTTTCAGACCACCGATCAGGTCGCCAATGCTGGGTGAGTCGCCAATATGAGTGATAGCCGCGATAACATTGCCACCGTAGTTACGGAAGAATGAAACAGCCTTACTGCCAATCAGGCAAAGGTCAATCTCAACGCCTTTATCCTTCCAGCCACTCATTTCAGAAACGGCTTTCTTGAACAGGTTGATGTTAAGACCACCACACAAACCACGGTCTGTTGAAACGATAATGAAGCCAACTCGCTTCACTTCCCGCTCAAACATATAAGTGTGATTGTATTCGGCATTAGCATGAGCAACATGTCCGACAACCTGACGGATGCGTTCTGCATAGGGACGACTGGTTTCCCGTCTATCCTGGGCTTTACGCATTTTGCTCGCTGCCACCATTTCCATGGCGCTGGTGATCTTCTGCGTACTTTTGATGGACGATATTTGCGTCCTAATCTCTTTTGCGCCTGCCATTTTCAGTCCTCACCAGCCACCGTTACCGGAAGCTGGCTTTGATACACCGATGTTTACCAGGTCTGGGTGGCCTTGAACTTTTCAATGGCTTCCTTGATACCTGCCTGAATGTCGTCGTTGTAGTCGCCGGTTTCATTCACCCTGGCGATCAACTCACTGTATTCAGCTTTGGCAAAACTGAGCAGAGCCGCTTCAAAATCACCGATCTTGTTCAGCGCAACATCTTCCAGGTAGCCATGTTCTGCCGCATAAATAACAAGACCCATTTCGGCGACTGACAGAGGCTCATACTGCTTCTGTTTCATCAGTTCGGTCACGCGCTGACCGTGCTCAAGCTGTTTACGTGTGGCTTCATCAAGGTCTGATGCAAACTGGGCAAATGCCTGAAGCTCACGATACTGAGCCAGTGCCAGACGAATACCGCCACCAAGCTTTTTAATGATTTTTGTTTGAGCAGCACCACCTACCCGGGATACCGATACGCCAGCATTCATCGCCGGACGAATACCCGCGTTGAATAGATCCGTTTCAAGGAAAATCTGACCATCGGTAATAGAAATTACGTTGGTGGGTACAAAGGCAGATACGTCACCTGCCTGAGTTTCAATGATGGGCAGAGCCGTTAATGAGCCGGTCTGGCCTTTAACTTCACCGTCAGTAATTTTTTCTACGTAGTCTGCATTGACACGGGCAGCACGTTCCAACAGGCGGGAGTGGAGATAAAAAACGTCACCAGGATAAGCTTCTCGACCGGGAGGGCGACGCAGCAGGAGAGAGATCTGCCGATATGCCCAGGCCTGCTTAGTTAAATCATCATAAACAATCAGGGCATCTTCACCACGGTCACGGAAGTACTCGCCCATTGAACAACCACCAAAAGGAGCAAGAAACTGCATAGCAGCCGGATCTGCAGCACCAGCAGCCACAACGATGGTGTGTTCCATTGCACCGTGTTCTTCAAGCTTTCGTACAACGTTGGCAATGGTGGATTGCTTCTGGCCGATGGCCACGTAGACACACTTGATGCCAGTACCTTTCTGGTTGATGATGGCATCGACAGCCAGAGCGGTTTTACCGGTTTGGCGGTCACCAATGACCAGCTCACGCTGACCACGCCCAATGGGTACCATTGAGTCAACGGACTTGTATCCGGTCTGCACCGGTTCATCCACCGACTGACGGGCAATAACCCCCGGTGCGACCTTTTCAATGGGTGCTGTTGTTAGTGACGAAGAATCAGAGGCTTGCAGAGGCCCTTTGCCATCAACCGGATTACCCAATGCATCCACCACACGACCGAGCAGCTCTTTGCCCACCGGAACTTCGAGAATTCGACCTGTACACTGAACACTCTGACCTTCAGCCAGATGACCGTAGTCGCCTAAAACAACAGCCCCTACGGAGTCCTGTTCCAGGTTGAGAGCCATGCCGTATACGCCACCGGAGAATTTGATCATCTCCCCGTACATAACGTCGGCCAGACCATGGATACGAACGATACCGTCGGTCACACTGACAATGGTACCTTCGTTTTGCGCTTCACTGGACACATCAAGTTGCGCAATGCGGCTTTTGATGATGTCACTGACCTCGGAAGGATTCAGTTGCATAGCTTACCTGCCAAATTTGTAGCTATTAAAACCAGCTATTTTTCAGCTCCAGGCTGTTAACCAAAGACTGAGTAGCCATTGAAATAGCTAAAAAATAACTATGAAATCATTGCATCAGCCAACTCGGTCAAGCGGGTACGAACACTGCCATCGATCACGAGATCGCCAGCTTTTACGATCACCCCACCCACCAGGTCGCTGTCTATTTTTGTGTGCATCCGGACACTTCGCCCAAGACGCTGTTCAACTTTTTTAGCGATCTTCTCTTCCTGAGATTCCGTCAGAGGGAACGCTGAAGTTACGACTACATCCTGATAACTCTGATCTTGTGATTTCATCTGCTCAAACAGCACATC
This sequence comes from Endozoicomonas gorgoniicola, assembly GCF_025562715.2. NCBI lineage: Bacteria > Pseudomonadati > Pseudomonadota > Gammaproteobacteria > Oceanospirillales > Endozoicomonadaceae > Endozoicomonas > Endozoicomonas gorgoniicola. The sequence goes on along the minus strand of NZ_JAPFCC010000001.1, from coordinate 5,084,564 downwards.
AATATGCGGCAGCAGTGAAATGCGTTTTTTATTGGTAAGAACCCTGATGTAGTTTTCGACTTCAACCGTAAGGCTGCCCTCACACAACTGGATAAAAGCCTCTGCCTTCATGTCACCGTTTGTGGACGGGTCGTTCAACATCCGGTCAACAGCCTCATGCCTGGATACGCTGACACACAGTGTCAGCATCCGGGACCACTCATCCAGCTGGCCAAGTTCCTTGGCCAGCTTAAATGCGGCCTTAGCGTAAGGACGGGCACATGTGGTCAATTCCATGGTTAACCCTCTTTATAATTCCGCCACCAGGTCATCAACCAGACGGCTGTTGGCAGACTCATCCAGGTTTTTACCAAGAATCCGTTCGGCTCCGGTAACGGCAAGAACAGCGACCTGAGCACGCAATGCTTCACGAGCACGGTTGAGTTCCTGTTCAATATCAGCCTGGGCAGCAGCTTTCACTCTTTCAGCTTCCTCTTTGGCATGCTCTTTGGCTTCATCAACAATCTGTCCTGCACGCTTGTTGGCAAGATCGATGATTTCCTGAGCCTGCTCACGCGCCCCCTGCAGCTGTTCAGTGGCTTTCAGTTGTGCAACTTCCAGCTCCTCTTTGCCACGGGCGGCAGCAGTCAGACCATCTGCAATTTGTTTTTTCCGGGCGTTCAGGTTCTGCATAATAGGGGGCCATACATACTTCATGCAGAACCACACAAACACAGCAAACGCTATCGACTGACCTATAAGGGTCGCATTTATATTCATGCAAACTCCTGTGCTCCAGTTGTTTCAAAAGATATTCAAATCAACCCGCACTGTTTTTTCTTGTCAGCCTGAGACAGCGTTCCACCGGGGTTGCCGCTCAAGCTGTTGGCTCCCAGTAAGCCGGCTGTACTGCTTTAACCTTCCAACCGGATCTTTGAATCAGCCTACTGTAACAGCCAGATACCAGGTATCGCTGATTATTGAACGAGAGCCACAAACGGATTAGCGAACGTGAAGAACAGTGCAATACCCACAGCAATCATAGGTACTGCGTCCAGCAAACCTGCAAGAATAAACATCTTGGTTTGCAACATAGGTGCTATTTCCGGTTGACGCGCTACCCCCTCCAAAAATTTCCCCCCTAAAAGGCCGAAGCCTATTCCCGTGGCTAATGCTGCAATACCCAGCATGAATGCTACGCTAATTACCGTCAGACCTACTACTAAGTCCATACACCCTCCCGACTGTCGTCGTTTTTTTTACTAAATTCGCCCCGTTGAGGCCACGTTATTAAATACAACCTGGTATCTGCTAATGAGAAAGTTCAGTGCTTTTCATTCGCCATAGTCAAGTAAACAATAGTTAAGGTCATAAAGATAAATGCCTGTAGAGTGACAACCAGAATATGGAATACTGCCCAACCAAAATGCAATGGCAGCTGGAAATAGCCAAGCATTGCAATCAGGATAAAGATCAGCTCCCCGGCATAAAGGTTGCCAAACAACCGTAGTCCCAGAGAAACCGGCTTAGCGATCAGTGTTACCGACTCCAGCAGTAAGTTGATGGGAATCAGGACAGCCTGAACCAACTTGTTGGAGCTACGGAACGGATTAAGTGTCAACTCTTTAAGGAAACCGCCTGCACCTTTTACCTTTATGGAATAAAAAATAACCAGCCCGAAAACGGAAAGTGACATGCCCAGGGTTATATTCAGGTCAGTAGAAGGCACCACTTTCATATAGGGAAGGCCAGTGAGGGTGGCAACGCCGGGCAACCAGTCTACCGGAATCAAATCCATAAGATTCATAAACAGAACCCAGACGAATATGGTCAGTGCTAAAGGAGCAATCAGGTCACTTTTACCGTGGAAAGAATCTTTAACACTGTTATCAACGAACTCGACAACACTTTCTATGGCATTCTGAAATCCTGAAGGCACACCTTTCTCTGCGTTTCGCGCAACCTTCATAAACAGAGACAGAAATACAATGCCAAGTAAAACCGACCAGAACAGGCTGTCAAGGTTAAGCGCCCAGAAACCCATCGCTTTGGCTTCGTAGGCACTTTGAGCAATAGTCCAGACAGGTTCAGCCGTAATAGTACCATCAGCACGTTCCAGTCCTTCTGGTAGCTGACCAAAGGTCAGATTCTGCAAATGGTGCTGAATATATTCAGAAGCAGTTGCTGCCATGGAGTTCCCCGTTAACCATCAAAAGCTAATCGTTCTTTACTGACGAAACCCGATCAGCAAAGGTGTAAACCAGTTTACCGCCTGAACCAGTACAAATGCGCCAAAGAGCGACAGCGGTTCAACCGGTTTCACCAGAGTAAAAATCAGGACAAAAGCCAGCATGGTTAATGCAAACTTACCTGCTTCTCCCTGGTAAAAAGATCTGGCAATTTTTTGTGCAGCGTTTGCACCCCTGTAACGAAATGCCTTCCAGACCAGATAGGCATTAGGAATGGCACACGCCAGCCCGCCCAGGAAAGCGGAAGTGGCATGGACAATTCCCATCGGTAACAAAAACAGGGACAAGCACAATGTAGTCAACAACTGGGCAAGCACAACCCGATGAACCGCAGGACGGCGCAAATGTGGGTAGCGGCTTAAGTTGTTGTATTTCCACGCCCTGACTTCAGACATAGAGTTCACTACCTGCTGGACTGTTATGCGTAAGTTGATAAGGGAGCTCAGTTGTTCGCCTGACGTAACATTGTTGTCTATTTTTTGGTCTCATCGCACTGACTTTTTAGCTGTTTTTCTCTCCCCCAGCGGCGAGAAGTATAATGTGTAGAAGTACCTACGTTCAACCAATAGATTAACAGTAATTAACTATTATCCTTCAAGACAAAGCTTCATCTACTCATAAAACAGTGCAAACAATATCCAGCACGACTATTTATTAATCACCAGAAAACAGACTAAAAAACAAACACTACCCCTACAGGTCTTTAGACATACATGCCAGATACCTATTCAAGTTCCTTCACCTGTTAAAGTCAGGCCTGTTTTTTTGGCCTGCTTCATCCAGATGACCCTATAGAGAAATCAACCAGCTTCAAGGGTGAGTAGTATTTGCTACTCACCCTCTCTTTTAGAAAGAATAAAGTCGGTTATTTTTTGAACAGCACCGCTGCGGTACTTATTACGATTAAGCAGAAGATAAAAATACCGTTTAAGGGTAAGGTCCCTGACGTTAATGATCGACAGCAGACCACCATTAACTGCACGCCAGACCGCCAGCCTGGAAATGCACGCAATACCCAAACCGTCCGAAACGGCCTGTTTGATGGCCTCTGAGCGATTCAGGCTCATCAGTATTCTGGGGGTCACCAGCTGTGAAGCAATGACTTCATCAAACAGCTCCCGCGTACCAGAACCCGATTCTCTCAGAATCCAGCTCTCGTCTTTCAGGGCCTTAAGCTCAACATTATCTTTGTTCGCCAGAGGATGGTCCGGGTGCGCAATAATAACCAGTTCATCCTCCCGCCAGGTGTGAACATCGATATCCGGATGCAGACAGATGCCTTCAACAACCGCCATGTCAATATCCATAGTCACCAGGCTATTGACGATGCTGCGCGAGTTATCAATCGTCAGTTCGGTGCGGATTCTGGGAAACTCTCTGGAAAAGTCACCAAGGATTTTGGGCATCAGATTGTTGCCAACCGTAGAGCTGGCACTGATTTTAAGAACACCCTGCTCATAGCAACTGCCATCAATAAACTGCTGCTCTATCTCTTTTGCCCGATCAACCAGCTCACAGGCCATGGGCAGCAACGCACGACCAGCATCGTTTAAAGTCATGGACGCCCCCTGGTGTCGATCAAACAGCGACCCAAGGTGTTTCTCAAGCTCAGACAGCGCCATACTGGCCGCAGGTTGGGAAATAAACAGCAACTCGGCTGCAGCCGTTACCCTTCCACACTGCGCAACGGCCTTAAAAATTTCCAGCTGCCGTAAAGTGATATGCATACCGTCAACCCAGCCTTTCTGTTTTCTGGTCACTTCTGGCACTGCACCAGGACTTACTAAAGCAGGCAACCAACCGCCGCCCAAAGTCCGGAGATGAAACATAGCGCCTATTTCTGATACTAACAATAGGGATAAGAATCACTTATATCTCCCTGATCTTTTATTGATTTTTCAGGTCTGCAGTCAGCTCATATACTGCGCCCATAAATTGCAAAGGCAGCTTTCCTTTTTGTCTTTGTTAGTAGTAAGGAAAAGGCATGAAGAATACTTCAATTAAATCCTGGGTGGAATTAAAAAAACAGACTCCAGTGTTTGAGCAGATTGTTCATTTAAAAAGACGTAAGCGAAATGCGACATGCTGGAATCATATGTCTCTGTTTTTCCGCGAAGCTGATAAACATTTAAAGTAAATCCTTGCCAGGCATCGTACCCTCCCCGGATGTGCCAGCATTCTGACAGGTAAACGAGACAGTAACAATAATCAGCAAAAGGCTATCGCGCTTTATAACCTGAATGAACGAACAGGATGTAAACCCCGACAGCTTTATTGCTTTCGAACACTGACGTTACCGCAGAAGACTTAGCCGCAATAAATTGCGGCTTTTTTTTGCGAAATTATTTTCCAGGCAGAACCTGCACAGCCCCATCCTCCACATTAATGCTGTCCCAGGTCTATCCTGTATAAAGCAAACTCGGCATCATCCCTGCCAACCTCTTTCATGTCATACACTGCGTGCTTTTTGATAAAATCAGCCGCCTTTTTTCCTGGTGCCGTCTCAACAACAATATCCAGATCGGCACTGGTCTGGATAGGAGCCAGCTTCCAGTTATTGTCAGCGGTTGGTTTGACAAAACCTGTTACCAACGTTTCTTTAGCAATGTAATTGGACAACACTTGTCTGTTTTCATCCGGCGACGCAAAAGCGATATTTTTTTCACCAGTACCGGCAAAGTTGCCGCCACCGTAACCTCTGTAGTTATTGGTGGCAATGATAAACGCCTGATCTTCCCTGACGGGTTTGCCCTTAAACATCAGCTCTGTAATTCTTTCTGATTCAGGATTTATCAACTGACCATCACCGTCGTATTTTGCCGGTTGTGTTACATCGATCATGTACTGTACGCCATCCACTACATCAAAATTGTACGTTCTGAAGCCGTCCCAGTTAATCAGGTGCTGACGTTTAGTACTGTTCGGGTCAATCTGGTTAAACTGTCCGGCAGACATTTCCAGCCACTCTTTCAGCTCTTTGCCATTTATTTTCAGAGCGACCAGAGTATTCGGATAGAGATAAAGATCGGCAGCGTTACTGAACGTCAGGGTACCGGCTTCCACTTCGGTAAAACCATTCGGATCATTCTTTCGTCCACCGACCTTGAAGGGAGCCGCTGCAGAAATAACAGGAATTCCATCCAGATCCGGATCACCCTCCACAAACTCCCTGACGTAATTAACCTGGGCATCGTTCACAATCTGAATAGTAGGGTCGTCCTGTACCAGAGCCAGATAGCTGTACATAACGTCAGTTGCTTTGCCTATAGGCTGGTTAACAAAGTTTTTGGTGGCTTTATGCTCAATTTTCACGGCTTTGATAATTTCGGGATCGGCTTCAACCAGAGCCTTATTGTGGTGTCGATCGTAAACTGGCCGGGCTTCTGATCGACCTGAAATCACCTCCCACTCTCCACTGCTGTTGCTCAGTGTTAAATCGACAATACCCAGATGGTCTCCCCATCGTCCGGGCATAACCGCTGCGACACCGTTGATTGTGCCGTCATCGATATCAATACCTTTGATTCCTTTATAGTCAGACCCCGGGAACACACCGTGGGAATGACCAAACATAATGGCATCAATGCCATCGACCTGTGACAGGTAATACACCGAGTTTTCAGCCATGGTCTTATAGGGGTCGGTACTGATACCTGAATGAGGGATGGCAATGATGACGTCCGCTCCCTCTTCTTTCATCTCAGGCACCAGATTTCTGGCAGATTGCACAATATCTTTTGCAATCACCCTGCCTTCAAGGTGCTTTCTGTCCCACTGGATAATCTGTGGCGGCACAAACCCTATAAAACCAACCCGCACCGCCTGTTTTTGTCCTTTTGTATCGACGAACATCTTGTCTTGTATGACATAAGGGTTGAACAGATACCGCTTGTTTTTTGCCGACAGCACATTGGCGCAGACATAAGGAAAATTGGCTCCCGCTACCGCCAGCTTCAGGTAATTCAGCCCATAATTGAATTCATGATTACCAATATTACCTGCATCGTAATCCAGCAGATTCATGGCTTTATAAACAGGATGGATATCCCCTTTATTAAGTCCTTTGTCTGCTATGTAATCGCCCATGGGCGAGCCCTGAATCAAATCACCATTGTCGACCAGAACGCTGTTTTCCACCTCTTTCCGAGCCTGGCGGATCAGTGTTGCAACTCTGGCTAAACCTATTTCTTCAGACGTCAGTCCTTTGTAGTAATCAAAGTCCATGACATTGGCATGAATGTCAGTGGTCTCCATGACTCTCAGCTCAAGGGTTGCTGCATAAGTTGCTGTATAACTCGCTATATAGAGAATACCGCTGGCAAGCCAGCCTGACAGTACCGATGCAAACACAGTCCGGTGGAACAACATAGGGAACCCGCTTAAGTGACTGAAAACCAACAGCAGAGAGTTCAGGTGATACCAGAACCGCCCGACAAACCTCTGGTTCAATGGCATCAACTCAGGGGTTTGTCAGGATTTTAAGAGGTCAAAACCTGAACTCTAGAGTTCAAAATTGGCGTCGATCAGCCCACCAACAGAGTAATTTGTCACCATATCCTGCTGCTCAAACCAGCTATCCAGCAGTTTTCGATGATCTTCAGAGGAAGAAGCATAGCGTTTAGCAGGTACCACAAAGCCAGAAAAACCTTCTTTAGTGCCACCGCCACCAAAGACCAACTGGTTGGCATCGATCACATTTGTCAGAAAATCCTCAAAAAAAACATCCATGGCTTCCTCAGTGGTGGAATCGGCAAACGTTAAGTCCACCTCAAAACCCAGGACTTTAAATTCATCGGCGTACAGTTTTTTACGCAGCCGCCTGCTGCGCTTTTTAGCATCGACCTTGATCATCAGTTACAACCTTAAAGATACTCATCAAAATTATGCACTAGAAGATACGACAGATAGTCCACCTTGGCAAAGCCGTTATCTGAATCGCAAAGTTATAGGCTAACCTTCTTGTTAACGGGCTAATAACCGCGCAGGGATGATCATGAAAGTTTCAATGGCCAGAACCAGGGCATATTTCAGGCAGCATATAAGTCTTGCCAGTATAAAGAAAATAATTGCTCAAAAATTCGGATTCAAAGTTAAAACCAATGAGCAGGTCGAAGCTAAAATCCCCAATGCCATTGAGCCAGATGCCTCCCTCACCCACTCAAAACCTATAACATCCCGGCAAACAAAAAAAGCAAAGCCATCAGTATGGGTTAACTGGCGGCTGGCACGCAGTAAAAAGCAATCCAGAAAAATATTCAGTGAAATGTTACAAAACTGGATGTCAGACAAGCCTGAAAAAGCGGTTCAAAGTCTTGTCAAACTTCATAGCCAGATAGAAAAAACCATGAAGCTGGAAAAACACGGAATGATGGCTGCTGATGATTATGCAGACAAAGCCGAGTCCGTTTTAATGGATTTTATTAGCTTCCTGACGGTAGACGAAAAGTACAATATAAAGCGTAATTTACGACCTGGTGGCAAAATATACAGAGGTTTGAGTGCTGTCCTCTTTGTGCAGGATGGAAAAGATGCCAAAGATGAATTTATGAGAAATTATTTAAGTGATAAGGCAAAAAGTTGCATCTCCTTTACCGGACCAGTTCACCAGCTTCTATTTGATAAACTTTTCCCTGTGGAGGCCAAACAATACAAAGATCAAGTAATGGACGAAACCAACCCTTTCAGAACCGACCTGTCTGAGCAAGAGGTTAACGATATTAAAGCTGCTTTTTTTGCCCTGGAAAAAGTCAAATAGCCGTTGTTTTGCAACGGCTATCCTTGCAAAACAACGAAGTGACTCAGTTATTGAATATGAGCTAACACCCCATCCAGCTCATCAAGGCTGTTATAGGAAATAACCAGCTTGCCCTTGCCTTTTGCATTGTACTGAATGGCTACTTTGGCACCAATGCGGTCAGTCAGGTCATCCTCAAGGCGCTTGATATCCGGATCAACCTTCTCCTCTTTGCCTTTTTTGCCCTGCTCTTTTTCCTGCTGGATACGGCGTGCCAGCGCTTCGGTCTGGCGTACTGACAAACCTTTTGCCACCACGGAACGAGCCGCTTCCAGCTGTTCCATTTCTGGCAGAGGCAGCAAAGCCCGGGCATGCCCCATTTCCAGATCGCCATACTCCAGCAGTTTTTTTACCTCATCACCGAGGGACATCAACCGCAAAGTGTTGGTTACCGCAGTACGGGATTTACCCACCGCTTCAGCCACTTCCTGTTGCGTGAGTTCAAACTCTTTCTGTAAACGGGACAGGGCGATGGCTTCTTCAATAGGATTCAGGTCTTCACGCTGGATATTTTCGATCAGCGCCATGGCGATGGCAGCATCGTCAGGTACGTCACGGATCAGAACCGGCACTTCCCCCAGACCAGCAATCTGGGCAGCCCGCCAGCGCCGTTCACCGGCAATGATTTCATAACGGTTTTCAGCCAGTGGACGAACCACTATCGGCTGCATGATTCCCTGAGCCTTGATACTTTCTGCCAGCTCTTCGAGAGCATCCGGGTGCATATCACGACGAGGCTGGTATTTACCCCGAACGACAAACTCTACCGGAAGCTCTCTCAGCTCTTTATCTAAAGACTTATCTAAAGACTTATCTAAAGAGCTACCAGAAGAACCTTCAACAAGGTTATTCACAGAGGCTTCAGGCATCGCGAGATCGCCAGATACAGAAGCCGATAAATTGGCACCGCCAAGCAGTGCATTTAAATTGGTGCCGAGACGTTTTTTAGCCATTAGCTCACAGCTTCCCTTTGAGTCTTGAACTTAATGTCGTGCCTGCGGATCATTTCTCCAGCCAAAGCAAGATAAGCAATGGCACCACGGGAGTTCTTGTCATAAGCCAGTACCGGCTTGCCATGACTGGGCGCTTCTGCCAGCCGCACATTCCTTGGAATCACTGTGCGATAAACCTGATCACCAAAATGGCTGATCAGCTGGCGGGACACCTCGTTAGTCAAACTGATACGGGGGTCGTACATGGTTCGCAACAGACCTTCAATATGCAGCCGGGGATTAAGTGTCTGACGGACACCGGTAATGGTTTCCATCAGAGCTGTTAACCCTTCCAGTGCATAATACTCGCACTGCATCGGAATGATCACACCTTCTGCAGCCACCAGGGCATTCAGTGTCAGCATATTTAACGACGGTGGACAATCAATCATGATGAAGTCGTAGCGATCCTGAATCCTCTTCAGGGCATCCCGCAGGCGGGTTTCCTTACCCTTAAGGTTCATCAGTTCTACTTCGGCAGCAGTCAGGTCAGAATTAGTGGGAAGTATATCGTAACCAGCGCCTTCACTATGCACAATGACATCATCAATGACGCCTCGTCCGGTCAGAACATGGTAGGAAGACAGTTCCAGGTCATGCTTATTCACACCGCTTCCCATGGTGGCATTGCCCTGGGGATCCAGATCGATCAGCAATACCCTGCGCTTACTGGCGACCAGAGAAGCGGATAAGTTCACGCAGGACGTTGTTTTGCCAACGCCACCTTTCTGATTGGTTACCGCGAGTATTTTTCCCACTGCCTTATGTTACCGTTCGTTCTGTTAGTTCTTAATCTGTTTCAGCATAACGAGATGACGCTGTGCCTCACAACCCGGAACCGACAAAATATGACTTCCGGTCTCTTTAATATCAGGCCGTACAGCGTACAGCTCCTGTAACTCTTCTTCCGGATACAGGCCTTTCATTGCCAGAAAGGTACCTTCCGGGCTCAGCAGATGGTGCGTTCCTTCCACCATATCCAGTAAAGAGCTGAAGGCTCGTGACATAATAACATCAAAAGGTTGTTCAGCCTGAAAGGATTCACAGCGGGTGTTTTCAACCCGAACATTATTTAAACCCAGTTCCATTTTTGCCTGAGTCATGAATCGGGTTTTCTTGCCATTACTGTCAAGCAGGGTGAATTGCTTTTCAGGGTACATAATCGCCATGATCATACCCGGCAAACCAGGGCCGGAACCCACGTCCATCAGGAAATCGCCGGTCATGTACGGTGCAATACTCAGACTGTCGAGAATATGGCGGGACACCATCTCATTAATATCGCGTACGGCGGTCAGGTTGTAAGCCTTGTTCCATTTGGCCAGCAACTCAACATACCGGGTCAGCAAATCAGCCTGCTCTTCAGTTAACGACACAGACAATGTATTTGCGCCTCGGCAGATACTTTCACGTAGGGACATTTCAAACTAACCAGAAAAAAAATCAATTAGTTGCTTATTGTAACCTGTCCGGAGCGTCGAACCACTAACTAAGACCACCACACGATAAGTATCGAACGCAAAGTCCGTAATGATTTCAATACAGTACCTGAATAGAGGGCTTACTGGTTGATAGTTTATAAACCTGACCTGCCAATCAACTAACAAGCTAATGGAGTTCCCTCGCTCATGAAAAAGATTATTTCTACTGCGCTGATGTCTGCTGCACTGATGTCTGGTGCTACTGCTGCTCAAGCTGGTGACTGGTTCGCAGGTATTGAAGCTGGTAAAGCCAAAAGTTCTTTTGAATTTAATAGCCCATCCACGAAAGAAACCGACAAAAAGGTAAAAAACAACAGCTTCGGCATCCGCGTTGGTAAATACCTGAACGACAACGTACGAGTTTACGGTACATACAGCCAGAACAAGAGCTTTAAGTTCAAAGACGAAAATGCTAAAAAACTGGCGGACGGCAAGGTCAAAGAGCAGACCCTGATGGCGTCTGTTGATTACGTTTTCATGGAAGGTTCTGCATTCCGTCCTTTCGTTGGTGCTTCCCTGGGTGCCAATAAGATGAAAGTTGAGAAAGCTGGAAACAAAACCTCTGCTGTATTCGGCGCTCAGACTGGCGTAATGTACCAGGTTGGCCCTGTTGACGCTGAGCTGGGCCTGAGATACCGCGCTTACGGTAACGAAGTTAAGAAAGACAGTTTTAAACTGAAGCACAAGAACGCTGCTGAAGCTTACCTGTCTGTTGCTTACCGTTTCTGATAGCATCACCCGGAGTCAACACGCGACAGTGTTGACTCCATACTGACTAAAACATCAGTATCAGAAGCCGATGTGAACATTCAGGTTCACAGGAGCTAAATCTGATGACTGACCCGCAACAACAATTCGAACAACTGATTCAGCACCTGAGTGACATCAGTGGTCACAACTTCCCCATCAATGGCAACGCCTGCACGCTGCTCAATGAAAACGATGAAACAGCTGCTGTTATCGAACTGCCTGAAGGCAGTGATCTCCTGATAATTCACACCCAGCTTTCCCGGCTGCCTTCTGATCCGGACATTCGTCATGGCAGGGCTCTGCAACTACTGACCCTTAATAGCAACCCTGACAGGCTGCGTGGAACATGGTTTTCCATAGATGATGAAGGCTACGGCATTCACCTGATGACCAGCTCGCCAATTGGCAACCTGACAACAGACATTTTTGAAAACCTGCTCTTTAATTACATCCAGCTTACTGAAAGCCTGAAACAGGAGCTGGCAAATGAAGAGCAGGAGCTTGCCGGTCTTTCTTCAACACCGATCTCAGGGGTGCAGGTGTGAATCTCAACGGAACCAGCTCTTCAACAGCACAATCCTCAGGATTTAAACCAGACAATCATTCGCCCCTGTCGAAAGACGAAAAAACCTCATCTGCCCGTGTATCAAGCCCCGCTCTGAGAGAGCGGCTGCAACAGCTCAAACCAGGAACAACCGGGCAACCAGGAAAGATAACAGGTTCTTTCCAGTCTCTGCATCACCAGCCACAGGAATCGACTGTGAAGCTTGTTTCAGAAATACCAAAACCTTATGCCGTAGAAGCTCCACCTCCAAACGATATCGGACAAAAAATTCAATTAGCCATTGATGCCGAAATTGCTGCATTTCCCTACCATCGATCTCTGGACAAAATCAGTCAGGCTACGCAACTCCCGGAAAATCATACGAAGGTTGACCCGGAAGTGGGAAAACACCTCAACTTTGGACAATGGGATATAGCCCGCCCTCTTGCTCTGGCAGCAGGGAACGCAGCCGGGCTTTCCACAAAAGGTTCGGAAGGCTTCATTTATGATAAAAAATCAGGATTAACAGCCTATATTCTCCACAACCCGACATCCGATCCCAAACCAGAAGTAAGGCTTGTATTTGGTGGAACCACATCAGGCAAAGCCACCGGAGGACTGGTTAAACGCTCCCTGTCAAACCGCGGGTTCACTCTCAGGCAATGGATCGCCAATGCCAAAAACGCCCTGCTTGGCAAAGCACCTGACAGCTACAAACAGGCCAGCGAATTGACTCAAAAGGTACAGAGCCTGATGGCTGCTGACCCGAAATATAAGGACTATGCGTTTTCGGTATCCGGTCATTCCAAAGGTGGAGGTGAAGCAGCCTATGCCGCCCTGAGCCAGAAAGAGCCCGTACACGCCATTTGTTTTTCCAGTGCTGAGCTTGGCAGGGAGATGCGAGAGTCTATCCCCGAGGAAAGAAAAGCCAATGCCGCTGCGCATGTTCAGCATTACTATATAGAAGGCGATGCAGTACCGAACATGAGTGACAACTTGTTAATCAGGAAAGCAGGCGGCAAGATCGAACATATCGGTAAAGTGACTACTCTCCCTGCAGACAATGAAGCTTCGAATAGCCTGGATCGCCATGACAAGTTCACCCGTCATATTCATTACTTTGCAAAATCCGGTTAATTAATTACCAGGTCAGGCTTGACTGTTTTTCTGCCAATAATCTGAACCACCCTTGTGCGACCCGACTGAAAGTTTCTCACCTGATTTGACATCACTTCACTGAACATTTCCCCCAGAAAAAGCTTACTGCCCAGTGGGCGCGGCTCTCCAGCTATGAGTCCAGCCCTGAATTTTTCCTGAGCGGTTTCCAGCCACACTAATGCTTCCTGACTTTTGTCATCCCACGATAGAATATCCAGCCCGGAGTGAGTGATCGCTTGCTTCTGTTCTTCGGCACTGGCAAGGAAACTGATGTTTTGTGTCTTCGCCCAGGGAACAGGAAAGTCGATGGGTTCACCAGAACCGGCAATAATGTCGTAACAGGCCAGCATCCCATCCGGCTTCAGTACCCGCGCCAGCTCAGTAAAGAAACCTGCTTTATTTTCAATGTTCATTGATACGTGCTGGGTCCAGGTCACATCAAAACTGTCGTCTGCAAAAGGAAGGTCAAGAACGCTACCCTGTTGATAACTGAGCCGGTCCTCAAAGCCGAAGCGTCTGGCAAACGATCTGGCAACATCACAAAACACCCCTGACAAATCAATGCCATTGATATGACAACCGTATTCTGACGCCAGATACCTTGATGGACCACCCAGACCTGAACCTGCATCAAGAACCCTGGTCTCAGGCTGTAAATTCAGAAGCGAAGCCATTTCCACTGTGGCTTCCCGCTTACGCAAATGAAATTCATCCAGTCCGTTCAGATCAGTCCACACCAGATTGTTGATATCTTTACCCTCTTTCCGTAGTGCCTGAATAATTTTTTCTTCAAGATCAACGGAGCGGTCGCCGTAGTGTTTTTCAACCTCTTGTTCAATTTGCTCAATCATATTTATTACCCGTTAAATACCAGATAAATAGAAAAGAAAAATTCTTGAAATTAGCTTTAGTACATAAAAACACTATTCTAGTTTAATTAAAATGGGTAATTAACTTTTATTTTTAACAATAAAAAACCCTTGAAAGCCAATGCTAACAAGGGTTTAAGCTATTTTCACGACCTTTCATTAGTTACCCGTTTATCTCTCAACCTGCTTTTCAGGCAGCGATCGAACGTTTTTTCAGATGAATAAGAAGCAGTGATACAGCCGCTGGTGTCATACCCTGAATTCGGGAAGCCCGACCAAGGGTTTCTGGCTGATTCTCTTTCAGCTTCTGCTTAATTTCATTGGAAAGTCCTTCAATGCCATCGTAATCGAGACCAGCAGGGATCGCAGTATTCTCATAACGACGCAGACGTTCAATCTCTTCGGTCTGGCGATTGATATAGCCTTCGTACTTCGTAGCAATCTCAACCTGTTCTCTTACCTGTGGATTACTTTCTGACTCACCCGACAGATCGGCGACATCATCATAGGTCAGTTCAGGGCGGCGCAGCAGCTCCTGCAGGCTGTATTCCCGGGTCAGAGGGTTAGACAGCTTGCCTTCAATCTTTGCTGAAGCTTCGCTCTGCGGTTGTATATAAGTGGTGCGCAGACGCTCACTTTCCTTCTCCATGCGCTCTTTTTTATCCACAAAAGAAGCCCAGCGACGGTGATCCACAAGACCCAGCTCACGACCTTTTTCTGTCAGACGCAGGTCGGCGTTATCTTCACGTAGAATCAAACGGTATTCCGCCCGGCTGGTAAACATACGGTACGGTTCGCTGGTACCGTTGGTAATCAGGTCGTCAACCAGTACGCCAATGTAAGCTTCATCACGACGAGGACACCAGCTCTCCTGGTCTCTGGCGCGCAAAGCAGCGTTCATACCCGCCAGCAAGCCCTGTGCTGCCGCCTCTTCATAGCCCGTCGTACCATTGATCTGACCCGCAAAGAACAAGCCGTCAATGGCTTTGGTTTCAAGAGAGTACTTCAGGTCACGGGGATCAAAGTAATCGTATTCGATGGCGTAACCCGGACGGGTAATATGCGCATTCTCCAGACCACGGATGGAACGGATAAAATCTATCTGAACATCGAATGGCAAACTTGTGGATATCCCGTTTGGATACAGTTCATGTGTGGATAACCCTTCCGGCTCAAGAAATACCTGATGGGAATTCTTGTCAGCAAAGCGGGTGATCTTGTCCTCAATGGAGGGGCAGTAGCGAGGCCCCACACCTTCGATCACGCCGGTAAACATGGGCGACCGGTCCAGGCCTCCACGAATCAGGTCGTGAGTACGTTCATTGGTATGGGTAATAAAACAGGACACCTGCTGCGGATGTTGCTCCACAGAGCCCATATAAGACATAACCGGCGTTGGCGTATCACCCGGCTGTTCCTGCATCACTGAAAAGTCCACACTGCGGGCATCAATACGAGCCGGAGTGCCTGTTTTCAGACGTTCAACCCGCAGGTTCAGCTCGCGCAGGCGATCCGCAAGGGCGATGGACGGAGGATCTCCCGCACGGCCACCGCTCTGGTTTTCCAGACCAATATGGATACGTCCCCCAAGGAAAGTACCAGCCGTCAGAACCACATTATCGGCCAGGAAGCGCACCCCCATGTTGGTCACAACGCCCGCCACCTTATCCTGATTCATTACCAGGTCGTCAGCCTGCTGCTGAAATATCCACAGGTTTTCCTGATTCTCCAGAATGGTACGAATGGCCTGCCGGTAAAGGGCGCGATCCGCCTGAGCGCGGGTTGCCCGTACCGCCGGCCCCTTGCGGGCATTCAGAACTCTGAACTGGATACCACCCAGATCAGTTGCCAGCGCCATGGCGCCACCCAGGGCATCCACTTCCTTCACCAGATGGCTTTTGCCAATGCCGCCAATCGCGGGGTTACAGGACATCATGCCCAGAGTTTCGATGTTATGGGTCAGCAGCAGGGTTTTAACACCCATACGTGCTGAAGCGAGCGCTGCCTCGGTACCGGCATGGCCGCCACCGATCACAATCACATCAAACCGAGTTGGAAAATCCACTGCCAAGGTCAGGTCACCTGCTTCATTTGTCTGGAAACTGGAAAAAACGGCTAAGTATACATCAGCCACTTTCCAACAACATGCCTCTGGCCACGGTTTACGTTGGAAAGGAAAAGCAGTACATCTCTTTCAATAAATCTTCCAATAAAAGCAAAAAGAGATGACTGGTAAGAGCTTACTCACAAGCCATTGTCTCTTTCAGTCGTAAAGCCCGAAGAAATCCGCGATGGCTATCCAGCTATACAAGTGCCGCACGTAACTTCTCATCGTAGCGAGTCATCGTAGCGAGTCATCGTAGCGGGTCTGGATAGTCAGGATACTTTAATGGCTGAAAACATGCCCTCATCCTCATCGCACTCAAGAATAAAATAGTCAACAACTTCGGCAAAAGAGAGCTCGCTAAGCCCATCATCAGGGTCGAACAGGTAACACCTGCCTCTTTCAAGGACTTGCATCCCGACAGCGTGCAGACCTCCTCCGGAAACGGTCACAGACAGGTAATAGAGACCAGGCTGGAGAAATATGAGATAAATCAAAGCAACAACGTCTTTGGTACCGAACTCTTCAACTGTATGCAAGCCTATGGCATGAAGTTTATAGCCGATATACACCAAAGCATTTCTTTGCTCCTCCAGCATCAGTGGCCCCGTGTTTAAATAGGCTTGCTGCAGCGCTGTAGCTGTTGCCAGGTCGGGCGGAATCATCAGTGGTTGTCCGAGAAAGCGCTGCAGCAGCCATAAACATACAGCTCCAGCACAAGCTCCCTCAACAGGACTGCCGTCTGGTGCAAATACAACCTGATCTGCCGTTTGGTAGTCGTATAGTTTTCCCATTATCTGCCCACCTTATTCGTCCGTTATGAAGCGCTCGCTTTCCGATGAGAGTGCCACTATCAGACCGTTACTCAATCAGGATAGTTATTCAGGCAGATAATGAGTTTATGGGGTTTGTTACGAGCTTATAACAATAGGTCGGCGGTGTAGATGAGGGTCAATATTCGGCTCTTGTTGTTAAACATAAATGGTGTGAGTACCTTCTGTGGATAACTCACTTAAAGCCTTTAATAGCAGTGGATTACAAATTGAATAACCCTGTCAGTCTCTTGTGAGATTCCTGCTATTAACCTGTTATTTTCCTGTAGGAAACAATGCTTTTTATCCATATAAAACAGCCCAGACAAGTGATAAATATCCTTGGTAATGACTCCTACCCTGTGAATAGTTTTGTGATCAACCTCCTAATCAGTCCACAACCAACCTGCCAAGTCAGATAGAAAGCTCACACCGACCGGGTAGGTATAAGTGCACAGGCTAGACTCCATAAGGTTCAGGTAGAGAGTGAACATTCGTACAAATTTATCTGGTCAATGAAGCCGAACTATCTACAATACGCAAATGAAAATCATTCATATTTAGAATAACTAAAAAAATAACAGCAATGAAACTGCTAAATCTCTTCTGCTAACTGCTTGTATTTGCCGATTCAGTCGCCGTTATGCACGAAGGAAAAATTCTGCAACGGGGACGATCCTTCGATGTGTATAACCAGCCTTCCTGCCGCTTTGTTGCCGGGTTTATGGGGGCGGGTAACTTATTACAGGGTAAAGTTATTAACAGCCATCAGATCACTACTCCGGTCGGGGTTGTAGAGTCTTCCACAAAGGTTTGTACACAGCCTGGAACGGCTGTGGAATTATTTATTCGACCGCAGATGCTGACTGTGGAAAAGTGCCTTTGTGACAATTCATGTAGCAACTTATATAGCAACTTATATAGCAACTTATATAGCAACTCATGCAGCAGCCCGACTGACCCTGCAACTATACGACATCAACAGTTTATGGGACGAAGCCTGCGTACTGAAGTGGCTCTGAACGATAAACTGTTTGTTGTGGATAATACTGAGTTACTGCCAGCTAAATGGTCAGCTCGATTGAGCTAGGCTTACGCTTTCTACTGTTGAAGACTCCTGTTGTTAAGACTATGGTCGAACTCATTACATCCGGAATCACTGTATTCATTGCCCTCTTTGCCATGATGAATCCCGCTGCCAACGCACCGGTATTTATCAGCCTCACTGAAGGCATGAAATCCGACGAAAAACGCACCATCGCTTTACGCTCAAACATAATTTCTTTTTTCATTGTTTCAAGCTTTTGCCTGATGGGAAGAGTCATCTTTGATGCATTCGGGATAACCATACCCGCTTTTCGAATAGCTGGCGGTATTCTAATTTTCCTGATTGGCAGGGACATGCTGAACGGAGACTCCTCCGAAGTGCATACACCCACTCAGGAAGACAACGCAAAAAGCCTTGAAGCGGAGTTGAGTATTTCCGTCTGCCCACTGGCGATACCCATTCTGGCAGGCCCCGGTATTATTGCCTCGACAATGAGCTATGTGAGTGACAAAGGCTTTTCTGAGGCCATATTCTGCATAATTTCAATGGCAATACTGAATGCCATCAACTACTTCTTCTTTGTTTCCGGTGAACGCTTCCTGAGTTTTATTGGTGAGAGTGCTATAAAGGTCATTAGTCGTATGATGGGACTGGTACTGGCCGTTATGGGCGTGCAGATGATCATTAGGGGCGTCTATGGAGCGATGCATCTCAACTTATGATGCACCGCTCTTAATTGTTTATTTTCCAATACAGAACGATGAGAAAATCCTACCCAGCAAATCATCACTGGTGAGCTGTCCGGTAATTTCCCCTAGCGCTTTCTGAGCGTGTCGCAGGTCTTCTGCCAACAGCTCGCCTGCGCCCATATGTTCAAGCTGTAAACGACCGTTATCCAGAAACTCACCGGCACGGCGCAAGGCATCCAGATGACGACGACGGGCAGAGAAACCACCTTCCATAGCTCCTTCATAGCCCATACAGGCTTTTAAATGCTCTCTGAGCGCATCCAGTCCATGTTCCCTCATCGCACACACCCTGACGACAGGAACGCCGTCAGCGTCTTCTATGCCCGCCTGTTCACCGGTCAGGTCTATTTTGTTACGTATAACGGTTAATTTATCTTTCGATGGCAGACGGTCAACAAACTCTGGCCAGATATCGTGAGGATTCATGGCGTCCGTCCCGGTGCTGTCCACCATCAGTAATACACGATCAGCGTCTTCAATTTCCTGAAACGCACGCTCCACACCAATCTGTTCAACCTTGTCGTCTGTTTCGCGCAGGCCTGCCGTATCAATAACATGCAATGGCATGCCGTCGATGTGAATATGTTCACGCAATACATCGCGAGTGGTTCCGGCAATGTCAGTAACAATAGCCGTTTCACGTCCGGCCAGGACATTCAGCAGACTGGATTTACCGGCATTGGGGCGACCGGCAATAACAACGGTCATCCCTTCCCGCTGGATAGCCCCCTGCCCGGCCTCACGAACTACTTCAGCCAGATTACCAATGATAAGGTTCAGGTCATTGCTGACTTTGCCATCGGCCAGAAAGTCAATTTCCTCTTCCGGAAAGTCAATCGCCGCTTCCACATAGATCCGAAGCTGAATCAGCGACTCAACCAGCGTGTTAACCCGTCTGGAAAATGCCCCCTGCATGGAACGCAGGGCGGAACGGGCTGCCTGCTCAGAGCTTGAATCAATCAGGTCAGCAATGGCTTCAGCCTGGGCAAGATCCATCTTGTCGTTTAGAAAAGCCCGTTCCGAAAACTCGCCCGGATTGGCCTGCCTGACACCCAGATCAAGAATCCGCCGCAACAGAAGATCCAGAATAACAGGCCCGCCATGCCCCTGTAGTTCAAGAACGTCTTCTCCGGTAAAAGAGTTCGGGTTCGGGAAAAACAGTGCTATCCCCTGATCCAGCACTTCATCATTCTGATCATGGAACGGACCATAACGGGCAAAACGTGGCTTAGGCTCGATCTTCAGCACCTCTCGTGCCACTTTCAGAGCATCAGGCCCGGAAACCCTGATTATGCCCACCCCACCGCGTCCCGGTGCGGTAGCCTGTGCAGCAATGGTGTCGTTATGGATAGAACTGAGATCGGACATGTATCGGTTACGTCGTAGATAGAAAATGAAGCGTAGTTTAGCGGCTGTAACGAATAAAAAAAACGACCCGGAAGCAAAGCCGCCGGGTCGTTTTTTTGAAGCATTGGCAAAAGAACGTTAAGTACTTTCTTTCTCAATCTTCCTGGTAATGATGAACTGTTGAATAATCGACAGTGTATTGTTGGTTATCCAGTACAGTACCAGACCGGCCGGGAACCACAGGAAGAACACAGTGAAGATAACCGGCATCAGCTTCATCACTTTCGCCTGAACAGGGTCTGGCGGAGTTGGATTCAGCAGCTGCTGAGCGAACATGGAACCACCCATGATCAGCGGTAGGATGAAGTATGGGTCCATCTGGGACAAGTCATGTATCCAGCCCAGCCACGGAGCCTGACGCAGCTCAATAGACTCCTGCAGTACCCAGTACAGGGCGATAAAGACAGGCATCTGAACAAGAATTGGCAGACAGCCACCCATTGGGTTGACCTTCTCCTTCTTGTAGAGCTCCATCATCGCCTGAGACAGCTTCTGACGATCTTCGCCATGCTTCTCTTTCAGATCTGCCATCTTCGGTCCCAGCTTGCGCATTTTCGCCATGGAACGGAAGCTGGTAGCGTTCAGCGGATAGAAGATCGCTTTCACACACACCGTCAGCAGAATAATGGACCAGCCCCAGTTACCCACCATGGAATGAATAAATTTCAGCAGGGTAAACAGAGGCTGAGCCAGGAACCATAACCAGCCAAAGTCTTTGGTCAGCTGGAGTCCATCGGCCAGCTGTTCCAGATGATCCTGATCTTTTGGACCGGCGTAAAGGTCGGCACCTACGGTAACGGTCTGGCCCGGCTGAACAGCGACGTTGTCGATAAAGCCGACAAAGTAATACTTCTGGTCATGGGACAGGTTGGTGTAGTAGGTATGACGTTGTGCCTGATCCGGCACCCACGCCGTGAGGAAGTACAACTGCAACATAGCCGCATAGCCGCCTTCAACATTCTGCTCAAAGCGGGACTTGGCAAAGTCCTTGAAGGGCAGTTTAACGTAAGGCTGATCCACAGAACGCACAGCGGCACCTTGATAGGTGTTCATCGGTGCGCTGGAGTTGGCGGTGCTGGGGTCTTCAGAGCCATCACGCTTCAGCTGTGCATAAAAGCGATCCTGCCATAGGGTGTCACCCTTGTTCTCAATGACATAATCCATACGGATATCGTAGGAGTCACGGACAAACGTATAACGCTTGGTCAGGTTCAGCTCATCGGTGGAACGGGTCAGCTCAACAACGACGGTATCCTTGCCATCATCCAGGGTAAAGCTGTTCTGCCTGACGTTGTACAGTGGCCGCTGGTTGTCAGCCTGTGGACCATCCGCTCGTACCAGTGCGCTCTGCGCAGTGTATTCGCAGGTCACACTACCGCTGACGCAGTCTGATTTCTGTACCAGTAGTTCAAAGGGAGGAACCTCCTCATCTTCTTCCGGTAGCCAGGCAGGGTATTGAGGCAGGTTCAGACCGATAATATCGCCACCGGCGGGATCAATCTGAACATTCAGGGTATTTGTCTTTACGCTGACAAGTTGAGCGGATGGCGATGTATTACTATTACCGTCAATGGTAACCGTACCTGCGCTATCGGAGGAGAGTGTCGGCATATCTGAACCGCTTTGTGCGATAGAGATATTAGACATGCCTGTTATTGCTTCTTCCCCGGTTGGTCGGGCTGGTTGATTGTAATCTTCGTTCCATTGTTGGAGTGTCAGTACACCAACAACAGCTACGGCGCCTATCAGGAGTGTTCTTTGCAGATCCATGATGTCCGAGCCACAGATTCTGGTTGATGGGAATGATTGTCTGATTCTGTCCGATTGAGCCTGTCTGAGGGTTCCGGCACCGGATCGAAGCCTCCCGGATGCCAGGGATGGCAACGCAGCAGTCTTAAAATAGTGAGTTTGCTGCCTTTCAGAAAACCATGGCTGTCGAGTGCTTCCTGAGCATAAGCGGAACAGGTTGGATAAAATCGACAACGCCCTGCCATAAGAGGGCTTATGCAATAGCGATAGACCCGGATCAAACCTTTGGCGAGTAGTCTCGGCAGATCTTTGATCGTGTGTATCACGCTGTTTTGCATGTCTTTTTACTCAATCTACCCTGGACTTCAGGAGACAGTAAGGCTTAGTTCCATAAGCTGTGCTTACCAATCAAGGCAAAAGCCTTCCCTGGTGACGCAAGCGACTGGAGGCAGTGTCTACCTCCCCAGTCACCCAGCTCTACAACGTCCACCAAATTGTTAAGTGGTTTTATCCACAACTTTGGGCTGTCTGGCCTCAAGTTGCCTGGATTGTTCCCACTCACCCAGACGACGTGCCAGCTTGTGCCACTGTCTGGTTAGCAGTTTGTTTATGTCGTAGTTTTCGAGCTCATCCAAGCCTCGCCGTGCCAGTACTACGATATCCAGATGACCCAGTTCGCCCTGTTTCAGACGAAATGACTCACGAATATGTCGCTTGACACGATTTCGACCGGTGGCCTTACGGATATTCTTTTTGGCAATTACCAGACCCAGTCTGGAATGATCGTGATCACTCACTTTCGCCAGAATCAGTAAGTGCCGACTGGATACCTTGATATCAGCCCGGTCAAATACCTGCTTAAAATCAGCTGCTGAGCACAACCGCTTATCGCGGCTAAAAGCGAAGCTCACCTGACAGTCTTACTGCTTAAATCAGGCGCTCAGACGCTTACGGCCTTTAGCACGACGACGGTTGATAACAGCACGACCGTTCTTGGTAGCCATACGAGCGCGGAAACCGTGGGAACGAGCACGCTTCAGGTTAGATGGTTGAAAAGTTCTTTTCATGATGACACTACTCTTGGTTAATCGATTCCTGGTTAATCAATCTTCTCAGGAAGACGCTGTACACCCTTTATGGATATACAAAAAGACGGGCATTCTAAGGAATTGACCAATCTGCGTCAATTTGCATTTGTCAAGAGTTTGCCGCTGGACCCCATGTTGTTGCCCTTATGTTGATTAGCACCAGCCTATAGAGCCCTGCTTTTGATACTCATGATAAAAATTCAACACTCACAAAATTGTCATTTGATCTTAATTATTAACTTCTCTTTCTTCGCCAAAAAACATAGTTGATTTTATCCACCCCATCCTTCACTGATTAACAAATCAGGATCAGTTCATAAATTAAAAAAATATATATTTTTTTTGTTTAGTGTTGTTTTGTATTTATGATTGTAATTTAGCAGGCCATTTTCTGTGGATAAGCAGGCTTTTGTCAGTAATATCAAGGCCTAAGGCCTGTGTATCAAGCTGTAGAAATCACGGTATTTAGCTGTTCCTTACCTGAGGATGAGTTGTGTATAAACTAACCAGTTATGCACAGGGTAAGTTATGCAACTGGTTATACACAGCTCATTCCTATGGATTTACCCTGCTAGTAAACAGGTCTATCCACAGCAAAAAATTAATAAATAATTCACCTTAAAGACAGACTTTTTCTGTTGATAACTATATGAATTAAAGGCACAAAAAAAGTGGTGATCAGCTCTGCAATCATCTAGGGAAGGTGTGGATAACTTTTGGGCGAAAGGATACAATTGTTCGCAATACCCAGCCTTTCAGAAAGTTGTTCAGCAGGCAGGGTGATAAGCTTTATCATCATCCGGTTTCCGGGTCGCTGTCGGGCTCGTTATCAGGATCGTTTTCAGGAGAGCGCCTGTGCCCCTTGAGCTCTGGCAAAAATGCATAGATCTTCTTCAGGATGAGCTGTCATCGCAGCAGTTCAATACATGGATTCGCCCGCTAAAAGTAATGGGGGATGAGCATGACTTATGTCTGCTGGCTCCTAACCGCTTTGTATCAGACTGGGTGAAGGAGAAGTTTTTGCCGAGAGTTGAGGAAATTCTCGATGAGCTGACCGATGGACAACCACCGGCTGTAGCCCTGGCTGTGTCAAACCGCCGACCGCAATCTCTGAGTCGTCGTTCCAGCAGCAGAACGTCTTCACATGCCAGCAGTACACCTTCATTTTCTTCGCAGTTTGCTCAGCGTTCAACGGCTTCTGTTCAGGTACAGCCTTCCCCTAAACCAGCGTTTCACAACCCGATTCAGGATTCGGTGAAAAGCCCTGCGGCAGGTTCTGAGCTACAAGAGCGAACCGTTACTGAAAAGCTGGTGAACAATCTGGAAGTGAACAGAGCGTCCGAGCCTCTGTTAATGCAGGAGTCCCTGGCTGTGGATGAGCCGATGGCTGAAGAAGCTGTTGATGAAGCACAGGCCAAACCTGTAGCTAAAAAGCAGCGTAAAGTTAATCCGCTGAAAGACACTCTTAAAGATTCTATTAAAGAGGGTGGGCTTGTAACGGAAGAGCCAGACCCTTCCCGGGAAATTGTTACACCAACCCGCCAGGTTGAAGTAGAAGGTTCCATTAAGCATCACAGCTCTTTGAATACCCAGTTCACCTTTGAAACTTTTGTTGAAGGTAAATCCAACCAGTTGGCACTGGCAGCTTCTCGGCAGGTGGCAGAAAATCCGGGAGCGGCCTATAACCCACTGTTCCTTTATGGTGGTGTTGGTCTGGGTAAAACTCACCTGATGCATGCAGTAGGTAATTCTCTGGTAAAGCACAACCCGAATGCCAGAGTGGTTTACCTGCATTCAGAGCGCTTTGTGGCAGATATGGTCAAAGCTCTGCAGCTCAATGCTATCAATGACTTCAAGCGTTATTACCGGTCTGTTGATGCTTTGTTGATTGATGATATTCAATTTTTTGCGGGTAAAGAACGGTCACAGGAAGAGTTTTTCCATACTTTCAATGCGTTACTGGAAGGTGGCCAGCAGATGATCCTGACCTGTGATCGCTATCCCAAAGAAATCAGTGGTGTTGAAGAGCGTCTGAAGTCCCGCTTTGGCTGGGGACTAACCGTAGCGGTTGAACCCCCGGAACTGGAAACCCGCGTTGCGATCCTGATGAAAAAAGCAGAACAGCACCGTGTCGACCTGCCCCATGAAGCGGCTTTCTTTATTGCACAGCGTATACGCTCTAATGTTCGGGAGCTGGAAGGAGCGCTCAAGCGTGTTATTGCGAGCGCGCACTTTATGGGAAGGAAGATTGATATAGACCTGATCAGGGAGTCCCTGAAAGACCTTTTAGCCTTGCAGGACAAGCAGGTCTCTATAGATAATATTCAAAGAACAGTAGCAGAGTATTACAAAATCAAAGTTGCTGATATCTTATCCAAACGACGCAGTCGTTCTGTGGCAAGACCCCGACAGGTTGCCATGGCGCTGTCCAAGGAATTAACCAGTCACAGTCTGCCGGAAATTGGCGATGCCTACGGTGGTCGAGATCATACTACGGTGCTACATGCCTGTCGCAAAGTAAAAGAGCTAACGGGTACAGATAGTGAGATTCGGGATGACTACAAGAACCTGTTGAGATCTTTGACCAGTTAATTATTCTGATGCAGTAGTTTCTGGTGTAATAGTTTCTGGTATAAAAGTTTCAACAGATTTTATTGAATTTGAGAAAAGGGCACCGGCTCTTTTCCAGCTAGCAAGAGAAAGGAAAGCGATGAAATTTACCATTAATCGGGAAGCATTGCTGAAGCCACTGCAACTGGTGGCGGGCGTTGTAGAGCGCAGGCAGACACTACCTGTTTTGTCTAACGTCCTGATGGTGGTGGGCGGTGACCAACTCTCCCTGACAGGTACAGACCTGGAAGTGGAGCTGGTTGGCCGCGTTTCTCTGGATGATGTCACTGAAGGCGGCGAGATTACTGTTCCGGCACGTAAGCTGATGGATATCTGTAAGTCTCTTCCTGAGAACGCCATGATTGAGTTTTCTCAGGATGATCAAAGGGTTAAGGTGCGCGCCGGACGTTCACGCTTCACACTTTCCACTCTGCCAGCTAATGAATTTCCAAGCATTGAAGAAGAAGCGGGCTCAATGACCTTTACCATCGGTCAGGCCCGGATGCGTCGCCTGATTGATCGCACAGCCTTTGCTATGGCTCAACAGGATGTTCGTTACTACCTGAATGGCATGTTGCTAGAGGTCAGTCAGAACTGTCTCCGGGCTGTTGCAACCGACGGTCACCGTCTCGCTATGTGTGCAGTGGATGCCGACATTAATCAGCAGGATCGACACCAGGTGATTGTGCCTCGCAAGGGTATTATGGAAATGGCTCGCCTTCTTACCGAAGGTGACGAGATGGTGCATATCTCTCTGGGTGCTAACCATATCCGCGCCAAAGCCGGTGACTTTATTTTCACTTCCAAGCTGGTTGATGGGAAATTCCCGGATTATGATCGTGTCGTCCCTCGCGGTGGTGACAAAATTATTGTGGGTGATCGTCAACAGCTGCGTCAGGCTTTCCAGAGAGCTTCTATTCTGTCCAATGAAAAGTATCGTGGTATTCGTCTGATTCTGAATGATGGTCTGCTTAAGGTAATGGCAAACAACCCTGAGCAGGAAGAAGCAGAAGAGGAAGTGAGCCTGAGCTATCATGGAGATGCTATCGAAATTGGCTTTAACGTCAGCTATCTGTTGGACGTTCTGTCTGTTATTTCCGGTGATTCTGTGAAGATCACCCTTTCTGATCCTAACAGCAGTGCTTTGCTGGAAGAGTCCGAAGGTGGCGATTCCACTTACGTTGTTATGCCGATGCGTCTGTAAATAATGTATGAAAATGCACAGCTCTCAAATATCGACACATCCTGTTAAGTCGCTGTTTTCTTCCGAGGGTTGTGCATGACCATCCATAAATTGATGGTTAAAGATATTCGTAATCTCGAATCTTTAACCATACAGCCCTCTCCTTCCATCAACATTCTTTATGGCCTGAACGGTAGTGGCAAGACCAGCGTACTTGAGGCTATCCATCTACTGGGGCTAGCTCGTTCTTTTCGCAGTAACAGGGTAAAGCCAGTTATTCGCAGGGATCAGCCAAAATGTACTGTTTTTGGTCAGATTCGCCATTCAGGCAGTGCGATGTTGAATGTGGGCGTATCCAGAGCCTTGCAGGATGAGAACTTCCAGATACGAGTGTCTGGTGAGAACTTAAGGTCGACTTCTGAGCTGGCACGACACCTGCCCTTGCAGTTAATCAATCCCGATACTTTTCGGTTACTGGAAGGCTCTCCGAAAGACCGAAGACAGTTTTTAGATTGGGGAGTGTTTCACGTGAAACAGCGTGATTTTATTCCTCTCTGGAAACGCTTGCAGAAGGCGCTCAAACAGCGGAATAGTTTGCTTCGTCATGGTAGACTATCCAGTTCTATTAATCGTTCTGTTCCCGATAAGATTCGCTCTGAACTTCCTGTCTGGGATGCTGAACTGGTGAAAGCTTCAGAAGCTGTTCATCTGTTAAGGCAAGAGTATTTTGAGCAGTTGGCGCCAGTCTTTCATGAAGTGCTCGGACAATTAACAGATCTTGAAGGTATTAAGCTCAGTTATTACCGGGGGTGGGACAGGTTACGCTCTTTTGCTGAAGTACTTGCAGAAGGAATGGAGAGAGATATTCAGTCCGGTTTCTCGCATTCAGGACCTCAGCGAGCCGATATTCGGGTAAAAATAGATGGCATAAATGCCATTGATATTCTTTCGCGTGGACAGTTAAAGCTGGTTGTCTGCGCGTTAAAGTTGGCACAAGGCTTGTTGTTCTATCAAAAGACCGGCAAGCAATGCGTTTTTCTGGTGGACGACCTACCATCGGAGCTGGACGCTCCTCACCGGAAAGCTCTGTGTTCAATACTACAAAATATGAAAAGCCAGGTGTTTATCACCTGTGTCGAGCAATCTGCACTGTCTGATTGCTGGCTGCCTGAAGTCAATGTCAAAGTGTTTCACGTGAAACAAGGGCGACTGGAGGCTAATGAGCAAATCTATCCTGGGCGTGAGATTCGCCAGGCTGAATCGTTGGAGATAGAGCATGAGTGAACAAAACTACGATGCGTCCAATATTAAGGTGCTGAAAGGCCTGGATGCCGTTCGTAAGCGCCCGGGTATGTATATTGGTGACACGGATGATGGTACAGGTCTGCACCACATGGTGTTTGAGGTAGTTGATAACTCAATTGACGAGGCCCTTGCGGGCTACTGTGACCAGATCACTGTTATCATTCATCCGGACGAATCCATTACCGTGAAGGATAATGGCCGTGGTATTCCGGTAGATATCCATGAAGAAGAAGGTGTCTCTGCTGCCGAAGTTATCATGACAGTCCTGCATGCCGGTGGTAAGTTTGATGACAACACTTACAAGGTGTCCGGTGGTCTGCATGGCGTAGGGGTATCGGTTGTTAATGCTCTGTCAAAAGAACTGA
Organism: Endozoicomonas gorgoniicola; assembly: GCF_025562715.2. NCBI lineage: Bacteria > Pseudomonadati > Pseudomonadota > Gammaproteobacteria > Oceanospirillales > Endozoicomonadaceae > Endozoicomonas > Endozoicomonas gorgoniicola. The sequence continues at coordinate 5,056,328 of NZ_JAPFCC010000001.1, read as the reverse complement.
AAATGACCATTCGCCGTGGTGGACAGGTTCATCATCAGGTGTATATGCATGGTGTTCCTCAGGAGCCTATGAAAGTCATCGGTGAAACTGAAAACAGCGGTACAGAGATTCATTTCATCCCATCCGAAGAAACCTTCAACAATATTCAGTTCAGCTACGATATTCTGGCTAAGCGACTGCGTGAGTTGTCGTTCCTGAACTCCGGTGTTTACATCAAACTGGTGGATGAGCGCACCGGTAAGGAAGATGACTTCCGCTATGAAGGTGGTCTGAGCGCATTTGTTGAGTATCTGAATACCAACAAGACGAACATAAATAAGGTGTTCCATTTCAACATAAATCGTGAAGACGGTGTTGGTGTTGAAGTGGCTTTGCAATGGAATGATGGCTTTCAAGAAAGCATCTATAGCTTCACCAACAACATTCCACAGCGTGATGGCGGTACTCATCTGGCGGGTTTCCGTGCAGCCCTGACCCGAAGCCTGAATGGCTATATTGAGCGGGAAGGTTTTGCCAAGAAGCAGAAAGTTTCCACTTCTGGTGATGATGCCCGCGAAGGTCTGACGGCTATTATTTCTGTGAAGGTACCGGACCCCAAGTTCTCTTCCCAGACCAAAGACAAGCTGGTGTCATCTGAAGTAAAAACAGCCGTAGAACAGGAAATGAGTAAATACTTTTCTGATTACCTGCTGGAAAATCCTCAGGAATCCAAAGCGGTTGTTAACAAAATGCTGGATGCTGCACGCGCCCGTGAAGCGGCCCGTAAAGCTCGTGAAATGACCCGGCGGAAAGGTGCTCTGGATATTGCCGGTCTGCCAGGAAAGCTGGCTGACTGTCAGGAAAAAGATCCGGCACTGTCAGAACTGTATATTGTGGAGGGTGACTCTGCGGGTGGTTCTGCCAAGCAGGGGCGTAACCGTAAGACCCAGGCTATTCTTCCGCTGAAAGGTAAAATTCTGAACGTAGAGAAGGCTCGCTTCGACAAGATGCTGTCTTCTGCTGAAGTAGGTACTTTGATCACAGCTATGGGCTGTGGCATTGGGCGTTCCGAATTCAATATAGAAAAGCTGCGTTATCACAACATCATTATCATGACGGATGCGGATGTTGATGGTTCTCACATTCGTACACTGCTGCTGACTTTCTTCTTCCGTCAAATGCCTGAGCTGATTGAAAACGGCTATGTCTACATCGCTCAACCACCTCTGTACAAGATCAAGCGTGGAAAGCAAGAACAGTACCTGAAAGACGAAACTGCACTCAGTGAATACCTGACGCAGGCAGCGCTGGAAAATGCCAGCATGCATGTGAATGAAAATGCTCCGGGTATAGCCGATGAACCTCTGGAAAATCTGGTGAAAGAGTACCGTCAGGTGATAGCAGGGATCGAGCGACTGTCCCGTCTGTACCCTATGGATATCATGAAGGAATTGATTTACATGCCTGAGGTGGAAGAAACCAGCCTTGGTAATGAAGCCTTTATGAAAAACTGGACAGACAAACTGAATGAACGTGTTCAGAAGATTGATCTGGCTGGTCGCACTATTACTTTCGAATGCATTGAAGATCGTGAGCATCACGCCTGGCTGCCCAAAGTGACTATTCTGGCGCACGGTATTCCGTCTGAATACACCTGGAGAAATGATTTCTTCTCCTCCGGCGATTATCGAGCAATCGTCAAGCTGGGTGAGCAGTTGCAGGGGCTGCTGGAAGAAAATGCTTTCTTCCAGAAAGGTGAACGTAAAAAGGAAACAACCTCGTTTGAAGATGGCCTTGAATGGTTGATGGTTGAATCGACCAAACGGGTTGGTATCCAGCGTTATAAAGGTTTGGGTGAGATGAATCCGGATCAGCTCTGGGAAACCACCATGGACCCGGATGTGCGCCGGATGCTGCGAGTGACCATTGAAGATGCGATTGCTGCCGACCAGATCTTTAACACCTTGATGGGCGATCAGGTTGAGCCTCGTCGTGACTTTATTGAAACCAACGCTCTGCGTGTGGCAAACCTTGACGTGTGATGATAGGAAGTCGCTATGTACCAGTCACTTATTCGACAAGAACTTGAAGAAGCACAACAGGTGCTGGATCGTTTCCTGAACGACGAAAGCTGTATCAATGCCATTAATGATGCAGCCAGACTGATTGCTGACTCATTTAAAAATCGAGGTAAGGTTATTTCCTGCGGCAATGGCGGCTCTCATTGTGATGCCATGCATTTTGCGGAAGAGTTGACCGGTCGTTATCGAGATAATCGTCCAGCCTACCCGGCTATTGCTATTTCAGATGTCAGTCACCTGTCCTGCGTATCCAATGACTATGGCTATGACCATGTCTTTTCCCGCTACATTGAAGGGGTCGGGTTTGAAGGCGATGTCCTTCTGGGAATCAGCACCAGCGGAAACTCCGGAAATATCATCACAGCCATTGAAGCAGCCAGAAAAAAAGGCATGAAGGTTGTTTTATTAAGCGGTAAGGACGGAGGCAAGATGACTGGAATGGCAGATGTAGAAATACGGGTGCCACATTTTGGCTATGCTGATCGAATTCAGGAAGTTCATATCAAAGCGATTCACATCATGATTCAGCTGATTGAAAAGCTGATGGCGGAATAGTATTTGGCTGTTGGCTGTTGGCTGTATGGACAGCTAAAAGCTAAAAGCCAATAGCCGAAAATAGATAAACAAAAAAATGCCCTCATCCCGATGGAATGAGGGCATTTTTTATTTGGGTGATTGTTAAATGTTCAGCGGTGGTTCATTTCTTCAAGCGCCTTTTCAATCCACTGCCTGGACTCCTCATTCAACTGAGCAGGCGTTTTATCTTCAATACTGATTTCCTTACCAATATGCACCGTGATAGTACCAGGACGCTTTATCCATGACGTGTTGGGCCAGCAACTACCGGCGTTGTGTGCGACAGGCAAGATATTCCTTTCCGCTTTACGAGCCAGATTAATGCCTCCCCGGGAAAACTTACCCAGCTCGCCATTAGGGATTCGTGTCCCTTCGGGGAAAATCAAGACCCAGACATTGTTTTCCAAAGCCTGCTTGCCTTGCTCTACGATTTGTTGCAGAGAACGCCTGGGGTCATCACGATCAATAGCAATGGGTTTGATCAGTCGAAAAGCCCAGCCAAAAAAAGGAATGTTCAGCAGTGATTTTTTTATCACCTGGGTTTGAGGTGTAAACAGCGTCTGCAGGAAGAAGGTTTCCCAGGAACTCTGATGGTTACTGACGATGACACAGGGAGTGTCCGGAATATTCTCCTTTCCCTTAATTTCCCACTTTACTCCTGCAATCCAGCGAGTTAGGCCGATAGTGACATGACCCCAGATTTTTACCAGGATGTGTCTTTTTCTGAAAGGAGTCAGTGGCAACCCTATCAACATGAATGACGACCAGCAGACTGTCCATACAGTCAAAGCCAGGTAAAGCAGAATTGTTCTAAAACTATATACGACAACGGACATTTAAAACCTTTTTCTATGTTGTCACGATTTGTGGCTCTTAGCTCTTAGCTCTTGGCTTAAGAAGGCGGCTGGCGGTCAGAAATGCCCGAGCAAATGATCTACAAAGTCAGCCAGTGATTCAAACACCGGAACACCTTCCAGCCCCTCGCCCTTTGCCAGAGTTCTTTCACCTTTTCCTGTTCTTACCAGTGCTGGCTGGCAGTGTTTACGCCTCGCGCATTGCAGGTCTTTTAATGAGTCACCAACAAACCAGGCACCACTGGCGGACATATTAAGGTATTGTTCAATCTGGTCAACCAGACCGGTTTCCGGCTTTCTGCACTGGCAACCTTCGTCAGGTCCATGGGGACAGTAAGTGATGCAGTCTATATGCCCACCCTGCTCCTGAACCAGCTGGTTCATTCTGGTGTGCATGGCTTCCAGTTCAGAGAGTGGATAATACCCCCTGGCAATACCTGACTGGTTGGTTGCAACAGCAAGGGTATAACCTGCTTTACTTAACCTGGCAATGGCTTCAATACTGCCGGGAACTGGAATCCATTCATCCACAGAGCGAATGTAGTTATCGGAGTCTTCGTTAACCACTCCGTCACGATCAAGAATAATCAGTGTGTTCATAGACCGACATAATACCTAAAAAAAGAGCGGCTTTTGCCGCTCTTTTATTGCTGTTTATCAGGATTTCTGTAACAACGAAATATCAGCAACGTGCAGGAACAGGCTGCGAAGTTGCTTCAGCAAAGCGTAACGATTCAGACGAATGGCTTCGTCTTCTGCATTCACCAGTACCTTGTCGAAGAAGTTATCAACAATGTCCTTTAATGGTGCGAGATTCTCCATTGCCTGACTGTACTGACGCTGTTCAAGGGCAGGCTGAACTTCTACTTTCTTGTCAGCCAGAGCTTTCGCCAGAACCTGTTCAGCTTCTTCGCTCATCAGGCCAGCATCGACAGAATCAGGAATCAGCAGATCACCGGCTTTGGCCATGATGTTGGAAACCCGCTTGTTGGCCGCTGACAGTGCATCGGCTTCAGCCAGCTGGCTGAAAGCATGAACGGCTTTAATTCGCTGGTTAAAATCGAACGGCTGGGAAGGCTTCAGAGCCATGACTGACAGGAACACCTCGGCAGGAATATTCTCATCCTGATACCAGGCGCGGAAACGCTCCAGCATAAATTCCAGAATCGTTTCTGTCAGACCTTCACTGGCAGGCAGTTCAACGCCCTGTGCCTTGTAACCTTCAATAGCGTGATTAATCAGGTCCCGCAGGTCCAGATCCAGCTTTTTCTCAACGATAATACGCAGAACACCCAGAGTCGCACGACGCAGCGCAAACGGGTCTTTGCTGCCAGAGGGTGGCTGATTGATACCGAAGATACCGGTCAGGGTGTCAATTTTGTCGGCAATGGCAACAGCGCTTCCCGTTAGATTGGACGGCAGTTCATCACCTGCAAAGCGTGGCATATACTGTTCGTTCAGAGCGACGCACACCTCTTCTGCCTCACCGTCAAAGGCACCGTAGTATTGCCCCATGATGCCTTGCAGTTCCGGGAACTCCAGAACCATTTCAGAGTTCAGGTCAGACTTGCACAGTTCACCGGCACGTTTAGCCAGCTCAGGCTGTCCACCTTCCTGTTCAGCGATAAAAGCGGCCAGACGGGCGATACGGTCCGTCTTGTCATAAACAGAACCTAACTGCTGCTGGAATACAACAGGCTTCAGATTCTCGCGGCGGGCTTCCAGTGTGGTCTTCTTGTCGGTATCGAAGAAGAACCTGGCGTCAGCCAGACGTGGGCGGATAACTTTTTCGTTACCTTCCACCACATGAGTCGGGTCAAGACTTTCAATATTGGACACAGTGATGAAGTAAGGCATCAGCTGACCTTCCGCATCTACCATATGAAAGTATTTCTGATGCGCTTTCATGGAAGAGATCAAGGCTTCTGCCGGTACTTCCAGAAACGCTTTATCGAACTGACCGGACAGAGGCACAGGCCATTCGTTCAAGGCCGTCACTTCGTCCAGCAGGTCTTCATCGATCACCGCAGTACCGCCAGCGGCAGCAGCTACTTCGTTCACTTTGGTTTTAATGGTTCTGCGGCGAGCTGCAAAGTCGGCAACGACCTTACCTTCTTCCAGCAGCAGCTTCTGGTAATCTGCCGCTGCGTTAATGGTCAGCGCTTTGTTGGCATGGAAGCGGTGGCCTCTGGTGGTATTGCCGCTTTTCAATCCAAGGATTTCGCAATCGACGACTTCAGAATCCATCAGCATCACCAGCCAGTGAACCGGACGAACAAATTCAGCCCGGCTGGCACCCCAGCGCATACGCTTGGGAATCGGCAGAGCCGCCAGTGATCTGGAGACGATTTCAGGTAGCAGTTCTTTGGTTTGCAGTCCCGGCTGAATAGCGCGGAAAACCAGCCAGGCACCTTTCGGGGTTTCCTGTTGCTCCAGCTGCTCAACGGTGACACCGTTAGAGCGGGCAAAACCTTCAGCGGCACGGGTTGGGTTACCCTCAGCATCAAAGGCTGCCTTAACCGCAGGACCACGACGTTCCAGTTTCTGGTCAGGCTGGGCAGTTTCCAGACCTTTTACCAGCAGTGCCAGTCGACGTGGTGCAGCGAAAGACTCAAAGCCATCAAAGGACAGTTGTGCGTCTTTCAGACCATCAATAATGCCGTCAGTGAAGGCAGCAGACAGCTTTTTCAAAGCTTTTGGTGGCAGTTCTTCTGTACCCAGCTCAACCAGGAAATCTTGTTTACTCATTACTTTTTCTCCTGAGCTTCCGGGGTGGAGGACTGCTGTTGCGCACTTATTTCATTAAGAGCGTCTTCACGAATCTCATCGCTGGCCATGGGGAAGCCCAGCTTATGGCGTGCGTCGAAGTAAGCTTTAGCCACAGCGCGGGCCAGTGTCCGTACACGCAGGATGTAGCGCTGACGCTCAGTAACCGAAATGGCATGACGGGCATCCAGCAGGTTGAAGGTGTGGGAAGCTTTCAGCACATACTCGTAAGCAGGCAGAGGCAGGTTTAGTTCAACCAGGCGGGCAGACTCACCTTCAAAGAAATTAAACTGATGGAACAGTTCCTGAGTGTCGGCATGCTCGAAGTTGAAAGTGGACATTTCCACTTCCTGCTGCAGGAACACGTCGCCGTAGGTGACAGTACCCTGCGGGCCTTCTGTCCATACCAGGTCGTAAACATTGTCCACGCCCTGAATATACATGGCCAGACGCTCCAGACCGTAAGTGATCTCACCGGTGACCGGGAAGCATTCAATGCCACCGACCTGCTGGAAGTAAGTGAACTGAGTCACTTCCATACCGTTCATCCAGACTTCCCAGCCCAGACCCCAGGCGCCCAGGGTGGGAGATTCCCAGTTGTCTTCTACAAAACGAATATCGTGTACCAGAGGATCAATGCCCAGCACGCGCAGGGAGTCCAGGTACAGGTCCTGAATATTCGCCGGGGAAGGCTTCATCACTACCTGAAACTGGTAGTAGTGCTGCAGACGGTTAGGGTTCTCACCATAGCGGCCATCGGTTGGACGGCGGCTTGGCTGCACATAGGCAGAGTTCCAGTTTTCAGGACCAATGGCACGCAGGAAGGTGGCAGGGTGAAAAGTGCCAGCTCCTACTTCCATATCCAGTGGTTGCATGATCACGCAACCCTGTTTGGCCCAGAATTGCTGCAGGGCAAGAATGAGGCCCTGGAATGTTTTGATGTCAGGCGTGCTTTGAGCAGTCACTTTATTACCTCATGGAGGCTCGAATTCGGTTTTATAGTCCCTGTATACCCTTACTGAAAAGGCGCGAGGGCAAGATTCCGATTAGCCGGAAACGGGATGAATTATCGTAAACAGAGGCGGATTATACCGTTTTACGGCGGATAGTATAAGGTTGTGGATAAGATGTTAATTAATGTGGATAAAGGCAGCCGAAGATGTTTATCAAGCCCTTTTGGCAGTGTCTCTTTCCCATTGGCCCTTTGTTTTTTGCATTTTTTTCAGTAGGTCCTGAAGGATGATATCTGGAAATCTGTAGAAACCATCAAATTTTCCTCTGCTTTCGTAATAACCATCTTTTTGGGTTGATATGTAATGGAAGGCCTCCTGTTTTGAGTTAAAGATTTTCAACCCTTTTTTGCGCGGATTAGTGAAGAAGTCTTTTTCGAAACGAAAATTGTGGGGGTCATAAACAACGTACTGGTAGCTTCTCTCATCAATGGCTTTCGTTCTGTAAATGGCATAGGCGTAGGCACCTTGCCCGACAATCACTGAGCCCGCTTTGTCAAAATCATGGTTTTCTATCTCATTTCGGGTAAGCGCTTTTGTATCGCAGCGAATATGCCGTCTACCGTTATACTCTTCGTAGAATTTGTTGTGATGGTTTGAACCTGATTCGGTTCCCAATAAAACATAATCATTGTAAGCCTCGGCAAAAGGCGGTTTTTTGTATCGTTCTGTTGTTCCCAGTAATATTTGAAGAATTGTTACCCCAAAACAGTAACGACCATCACTCAGTTTTTGTCTAATGTGCTGATGATCTTCTTCCTGGCGTTCATTGAGCTGATTTTCAATGGTTGCAACCAGCACCGGAAACGGAATTTTAATACCAGTCGCCATAAAAATAGCAACCTGAAGTGAATTGAAGCCGCAGCTCCATGCTTCTATATGTCCACCACTTCCGGCTTGCAAATGCTTATACGGCCTGCAATTATCAGCTGTCATGTTTTTCAGGAAGGCAAAGGCTCTTTCCGCGCCCTGTCTTGAGTACCCGGGAAAACCACCCCCCCCTTCATCCTCACCATCAAATGAGCCAGAGCGCACAAGTTTTAGCTGGTTTGTGCGTAAGTCTCTAACAACAAGAATTTCATCCCCTGGCAGGTAGTCCCGGTCTGATCGTGGCTGAATCTGAACTTTAAATTTTTTCAGTACCTGATGGTTGCTGTTTGAATACGCAATACGTTCAAAGGTTGTAGGCTCTGAAGGTTGAAAACCGATATGAGTGTTCTCCAACCAGTCAGCATCTGCAGTTCTGAAACCAAGGTAGGCCTGTTTCAGTAAACGGTATGATGATGAGGATGCGGTTTCCAGCAAATTCGACTCTCCTGGTGAGATAAAGCGAACTCTGTCAACATCAGACTGATCCAGTTTAAAACCACCCGAAACTCCTGAGCCTGTTGGTACTGGTGCGTCATGCCTTCGTCTTTCCCTCTCAAGCATAAACTCACCGGGTCGTCTGGCTGCTGCGGCTTCACCTGGATTAGAAGGTGGGGCTGGCCGGCTTACCATTGAGCCAAGAGGAATCATAAACTGCCTGTAATCAACAACAGGCATTGAAGCCCCTGTTTCGCTTAAAGCCTCTTTGCTGGTTCTTAACTGTTCTTCTGCGGTAGCAGTTTTATTGAATAGATCCTGTTTTTTAGCGCCTTTGTACTGGTTTTCAATCTGCTCCAGTTTTCTTATCAGTCTGGTTTTTATCTCATTGTATTTTTGTGGATTCGCCCTTAAACGTTCATCGGGCGGCACCACACTGATAAGTGTTCCTTTATCGTTATAAGAAATAGAAAAACCGAGGTTAGCCGGAATACCGGCAGGGTCGGCCCCCAGCCTTTTTAATGCAGGGATGTGATTGACCAGACTGGCCTGAGCCTGCAGGACACTGGTTTTACGTAACTGCTGTATATAGTTTGCTTTGGCAACAGCCCTGGCGTTAACGGTGGGAGAGGCGGCGACAGGTCTTATATTCCTCGCCCTCAGAGGTGTGTGTTTACCAGCTTCCCCCCCCGCAGTTGATAACCCTGAGGGTTCAGCTGTTTTTCTTACCCTTTCGTCAGTGTGTCTGCCGGGTGAAAGGTGATCAGTATCTGATGAATAAGGTGGACGGGTGAATGGCGGTTTGGAGGTAATGGGCATTTGATAAACCGCTTAGTTAATACGTATGATTTTTATCGGTTCGGAGCCTGATAAACTTAGGGAGCGGCAATTAAGTAAATACCATGTATTCCTTTTATCCTGAGCCTGTCGGAAGAAGGGGGAAGCGAGACAGATCATACAGATGACGGTATTCAGTCTGTCGAATATCCCGCCCGTTGTTCAGGAGGAACATGATCTGGACTCATCACTGAAAAGGATAAGTCCAGATTAGGATTTGTGATAAAGAGATAGCCTTCTGCATGGGGGGCGAGGCCTCAACTTTTCTGTCCCTTAATTAATGAAGGGTATTAATGAAATCTTCATTTAGTTCAATGCCCAGACCCGGAGCGTCCGGAAGAACAAAGTGTCCATCGACAACTTCAGGCTCCGGAGTTACCAGATGCTGGCGCAAAGGGCCGTCATACAGTTCCGGATGCAGAAACTCAAAGTAGGTCGCATCTTTGGCTGCTGCCTGGAAGTGGCAACCTGCCGCAGCGGAGATACCGGTCTTCCAGCCATGGGGCATAACCTGCACACCATATAGTTCCCCCATGTCCGCAATACGACGCAGTTCTGTTAAACCGCCGGCACGGTTCAGGTCGGGTTGCAGGATGGCAACTTTAGCTTCTTCAATCCACTGTTTGCACTCCCAGCGGGTGGTTGCCATTTCGGCACCGCAGATGCGGGTAGTCGTGTTTTCAGCAAGAATGCGGTGGGCTTGCATGTGGTCGTGTTGCAGAACTGCTTCTGCAAAATACAGATCCACATCTTGCAGTTTGTTCAGAGTGTTCGAAGCGGCATAAGGGTCACGCCACCGATAAAGGAAATCAACCATCATATCGACATCATCCCCGGCAAACTCACGGCATTTTTTGATGAACTTTATCAACTTACTATCGCTGACATCTTTAGCAAAGATAGCCAGTTTGAAAGCCTTAGCTCCCATATCCTGAGCTTTGCCCATCAGCTCTTCCCACTCAGACATCTGCTCGAACAGAGGCTTGTCACTGCTATAGGAAGGATAAAGAGTAAAGTATGGGGTCAGTTCATCCCGCTGCGCACCACCCAGTAATTTGTAAGCAGGCTTGTTTACCTGCTTGCCAGCCAGGTCGTATAAGGCCATATCAATGCCGGAAATGGCAAACAGCCCCAGACCACGCGCTCCCTGCCAGATAGTGCCGTTATACATGTAATCCCAGTTGGCTGTCAGCTCCAGCGGATCACGCCCTATCAGCATCTCAGTGAAATTCTGACTCCAGCAATGCGCTGTGTCCTGATTAATATAGGCTTGAATTGTCTCCGTTGGGCCGTCTGCTTCACCAATACCGGTAACACCGTTTTCATCGGTAATTTTTATAACAACAGTGCTCTGATCCCAGTTTGTGCTTTTTAAAGAAACGGGTAGCACTTCTAGTTTTGTGATTTTGCTCATGAGTTCTCAGAATAAAAGGAAGCCGTTTGCACCAGTTACCAGAGTTCAGCAGTTCAGCAACTGGTGCCCGCTTTTAAAATTCAGGGAGCGAATTATTTCGCCATCAATTCGGGGTGGTCTTGCTTAATCCACTTCTTCAGGCAAATCATCATCAGGATGTACAGAGCGATCATGGGCAAACCAACGATGATGCACATGGACTTGATGGTGTCGATGCTGCCTCCCATAAAGAATGCAGCCATGGAAACTGCACCAATACCAAGCGCCCAGATCATACGAACAGAAGCATCCGGGTCACTGTCTGCATCCAACTCTTTTGTGGTCATCATGGACATGGAAACAGCGGTTGATGTCATGGTGGTGGACATCAGGAAGAACTCTACAAACAGGAATACAACCAGAATGATGGAACCCATTGGCAAAGCATTAATAGTTTCAACAACCGCCATGGATACACCGAACTCATTCATCCATTCCAGAACAGGAAGGATGCCATTAATTTCGCTGTGTACGGAGTAGCTACCGAAGATTGCAATAAAGAATGCTGCACCTGCAGAACCACAGGTAATGGTGGTCAGTACCAGTTGTCTAATAGTGCGGCCTTTAGAGATCCGCGCCAGGAAAACCCCCATCATTACCAGGTAAGCGAAGTACCAGGCCCAGTAATACATGGTCCAGGCTTGTGGAAAACCAGATTTCTGTACAGGGTCAGACCAGAAGCTCATACGGATGAAGTTATTGAACATTACTCCGGCACTATCAAAGAAATAAGAGAAGATAAATGCGGTTGGGCCGGAGATAAGAACAAATAAGCCCAGAATAAACGCTGCATAGACACAAGCATTAGCGAGTTTTGCAACGCCTTTCTTCATACCGGCAAACATAACAAAGGCATAGAAGATAATGAAGGCGGCTATCAAACCAACTTGCAGAACAATGTCGTTCGGTATGCCGGTTAACTTATTGATGCCTGCACCAATAAGACCGACAGTTAACCCCATAGAGGTCGAGAATGCACCAAGGGTGCCGAAGATGGCGATAATATTAATGATGTAACCAACAGTACCATTGGCGTTCTTTTTGCCAATAACATCTTCCAGCACGTTACTTAAACGCAGGTTACGCTTTTTCTTCTTGTGCAGGTAATAAGCAAAAGGTACAGCAGGCAGGCAGAAAATTGCCCAACCAATAGGTCCCCAGTGAAACAAAGTAAAAGTAATAAGCCATTGGGAAGCTTCAACTGACCCTACTTCCGAAAACATGGGTGGGCTTTGCATGTAATACATGGGTTCGCCAACAGCCCAGAAAATCAACGCCGCACCAACACCGGCAGTGAAAATCATATAAGCATAAGAAGAATCTGAAAATTCAGGTGTATCAGACTCCGCCCCCAGTTTTATAGAGCCAAAACGACTGAATGCCAGCCACAGAAGAACAGCCAGACAGGCAAAACCAGCCAGCTGGATAAACCAGCCGAACTCATTGGTAATCCACTTCATGCCTGTATTGGCGAAGGTGTTTGTTCCTTCCGGAAACAGCACCGCAGAAAGCAGTATCAGAAAGGTAAAGCCAATAGCTGGCCAAAAAAGGCGGTGATCAAGATTGTCGAACTTAGACAGGAAGCCTGAAGAGCTGGCTTCCATCGTATCAGTCATGCTGTGACTCATGAATGGCTCCGGTATGGTGAGATATACCCTTGCCTGCTGCAAAGAGTCTGGCGGCAGGCAAGGAGACTGGTCTTAGAAATTATTAAATGCAGCTACCGGCGGTAACCATGCAGGTACGTACTTCCTCTCCGCTTATCTCCCGCAGGCTGAGATTGTTTTTCAGTGAGAGAGTAACAGCCTGTCCGGCAGCGTGACCGTATTCAAAGGTCTGGGCTGTTACCCGGGCAGAAGCCAGGGCTTCATGTTCTGCGGACAGGCAACGTCCTGCTACGATGATGTTTTCACCGGCCTTTGGCAGCAGAGTGTTGTAAGGAACGTCATACCAGTCTTCCAGTAACCAGTGCAGTTTTGGCTTGGTACCGGAATGCAGTTCGATTGGCCACGGGCTGCGGCAAATACTGTCCGGACGTTTACGGCAGCTGACCACATCCTCGTTGCTCAGTTTGTCAACGCCTTCGATAGAACGGGTCTGACGGATACCGACTTCTACCCCGGTATCGACCACATAGCTTTCTTCGCAGCCGGGAACAAAACTCTTCAGGAAGCGGGCGTATTCACGAACCTGTTTACGTCCGAAGATTTCAGATTCAGAGAAATCAACCGGATCAATCACATTCAGCACCCGACCATCCTGACCGGCCAGGCGGGTCGCATTGACCATCAGTTCGTTTGGACGGGAGGTTGGAAAAATCCAGATTTTATGGCGGGGTAGTTCATACTCACCGGAAGCATTAAGCTCCAGAATTTTTTCTGTCACTTTGGTTGGGCAGATAGTGTCTTCGCCGTAAAACTCCAGATAAGTGTCCATATCCACACCGCCGATGCGGAAGAACATGGTCGGGTTCTGAATAACACCGTTATCGCCAAAGAAGTATTCACCACCGGCTCTGGCTACCACCGCAGCATCACCACTGGCATCAATAATGCGTTTAGCTTTAATCAGGCTCTGTCCGGCATTGGATTCTACGACCACGCCAGTATAAGTATCGCCTTCCATCACGACACCGGAGACGGCGGTGTGATACAGCACTTCGACACCGGCTTCCATCAGAAAGTCGTCAGCTACTTCACGCCATACCAGTGGGTCATGGGTAGCAGTGAAGGTTTTGCCGTAACGCTGTGGCTCAGTCAGACCGCCACGCTGGAGGAGTGCCTGACGAAACTCTTCGGTAAAGCCAAATACCACCTGTTCCGGAGCTTTGTCTTTATCATCGCTGGCCAGATACATACCGCAGATAGTACCAGACATTCCCGCCACTGCTGAGCCGCCACAAAAACCGTATTTTTCTATCAACAAAGTACTCAGGCCATTTCTGCCACAGGTGGTCGCTGCCGCAACACCAGCAGAGCCGCCGCCCACCACAAGAACGTCCACTTCGCGCAGTACGGTAAGTTCTTCGTTGCCATCTTTTATTGTATTGATCAGTTTCCAGTCGTTCATTGCGATGAGATAACCTGCTTCACCTGTGATATATCAGTTGCACATTAATAATATCCAGATGAAATATGCGAATACTGATTCAGATCAAAAAACGCTAAGAATACGACCTTGCGGTTATTGCCTAATCAGACAATTTACGGATCTGTGTATCATGCCCAATTACACAGCAATACGAGCAGATCCCCGTACAGATAAGGACAATGGCAGAGAAAGAACTTTCACAAACAGACAGCGCCTATGCCCGGCTGGAATTCATGGTTATTTTTCAACAACTGGAACCCGGTGCCATGTATTCCGAAAAGCAGCTGGGAGAAATGCTCAATATGGGACGCACTCCCATAAGGGAGGCTTTACAAAAGCTGGCCTGGGAGCAGATGGTTAATATCTATCCCAGACGCGGCATTCAGATACCGGTGGTAACGATGGAAACCCAGTTGAAACTACTGGAGGTTCGTCGTCCGATAGAGGTGCTCTGTGCAGAACTGGCTGCAGAAAAAGCGACGCCGACACAAAAAGCACAAATGGAAAAACTGGCAGAAGGGATCATGGTATGCGCCCGCAATCACGATGATGAGTCTTTTTTCTATCATCTGAGACAAGTTCACTACGAACTTGTGGCCGCTTCCAGAAACGAATATATTCGTCAAGCTATGCGCCCACTGCAAGGGCTTTCCCGCAGGTTCTGGTTTAAGCATAAGGAAGACAATACCGAACATCCGGCTACGCTTCATGCTGAAGTTATGAAAGCCGTTAGTAGTGGCGACAAAATCAAAGCCGCACAGGCGGCGAACAAAGTGATTGATTATCTTTATGAGTTCACACTGAAACAGCTTACATATTAATCCCCCTATCAGGCTCTGCTGACATGCTACAGAATTCAGAAACACCTGATTCCGGCTGTTTATACAGAGCTGTTTTCTGTCTTTTATTTGAGGTGACACTCCCCGCCTTGTCGAAAGTTTACGGAGATTTTGCTAAGTACCCGTACTACAACCGGCTATACTTTTCCGAAACTAATCCAAAGGATTACAATCTAATGCATACCGTTGTTGAACTGCCCCACTACCAGAAGCGGGCAGAACTCCTGCTTAGTATTTCCGAGCGGGAAGACATCATCCGGTGTCTGGCAGGTCACCCCAAATCCGGCGACCTGATTCGGGAAACCGGTGGGGTACGCAAACTGCGCTAGAAGCGGGGTGGCTCCGGCAAAAGTGGCGGTGTGCGGGTGATCTACTTCTATCACAGCGAAGGCATCCCCCTGTTCCTGCTGACGGTGTACGGCAAAAACGAACAGGGCAACCTCACCAAAGCCCAAAGGCATGAGATGAGGAAAGTCACCGAAGTACTGGTCAGGCAAGCTCAGATCCGGAAAACACGTACCAGATAAAGGGAGAAACACCATGGCTCACACACCAGATTCAAATCACAGCGTCTTCGACGACATCATGCAGGGGCTTGACGAAGCTGTTGAGTTCACCAAAGGCAAACAAAGCGGTGCCATTGTCCACGACGTATCCCCGCTGGATGTCAAAGATATTCGCCAGCAGCTCGACATGACTCAGGAAGAGTTTGCTCGGGCGGTAGGCGTAAAACTCCCCACCCTTCGCCATTGGGAGCGGGGCGACCGCAAACCGAACGGCCCTGCTCGTGTATTGCTGAACCTGCTGGCCAGAGAGCCAAAGCAAATTGTTGCCATGCTGGGGCTGGCGCATCCCTGAATTAGAACCTGTTGCCTTTTAGGTTTAATAACGCCAGAAGACCGGGGTAAAAAGTACCAGTAGAGTAAATATTTCCAGCCTTCCCAGCAGCATGGCAAAGGTCAGAATCCATTTAGCCACATCGGGCAGACTTTCATAGTTGCCAGCTGCTTCGCCAAGCGCCGGACCCAGGTTGTTCATGCAGGAAGCTACTGTAGAAAAGGCGGTTACAATATCCAGCCCCGTTGCCATCAACAGCAGAAACATGACAACCAGCAGAAATACATAAGTCGCAAAAAATCCCCAGACTGCCTCACCTGTCCGGCTGTGTACCGGCTGTCCACCCAGTTTGATCGTAATAATTGCGTTAGGATGAACCAGGCGATGTAACTCCCGAATGCCCTGTTTGAAGATGAGCATGATGCGCACCACTTTCATGCCGCCCGCTGTTGAACCGGAACATCCCCCAACAAAACTGTTAATAAACAGCAACAGTGGCAGAAAGGTAGGCCAGATTGAGAAACCGGCGCTTGAATAACCGGTTGTTGTGGCAATTGACACCACTTCAAAGACACCGTACTCAACCGCTTTCCAGAGACTATAAGTATCCGACAGATACAGGGTCAGCACCGTAATCAGGGCAACGGTTAAGAGGATCAGTACATACCCTTTGGTTTCCGAGTCCCCTGGATAATGGGAGAGGGTTTTGTTGCGCCAGGCAAAGAAATGCAGGGCAAAATTAATACCCGCAACAAACATGAAGACAGTGGTCATTCCATTAATCAGGGGTGACTGGAAATAACCAATACTGGCATCGTGGGTTGAGAAGCCACCGATGGCAACGGTTGAGAAACTGTGGCTGATGGCATCGAACCAGTCCATGCCTGCCAGCTTATAGCCAATGGCGCAGGTGACGGTTAAGGCGACATAAAGCTTCCAGAGTGCTTTGGCGGTTTCCTTGATACGAGGTGTCAGCTTGGTGTCTTTTACTGGCCCGGGGGTTTCCGTGCGATACAGCTGCATGCCGCCAATGCCCAGCATTGGCATGATGGCGACGGCAAGAACGATGATTCCCATCCCGCCAAACCACTGGAGCTGCTGGCGATAAAACAGGATCGAACGTGGCATATCGTCGAGCCCGGTGAGAATGGTCGCTCCGGTGGTGGTCAGCCCTGACATGGATTCAAAGATCGCATCAGTCACTGACAACGAAGGCACTTTCATCATCAGAAAAGGCAAAGAGCCAACCAGTCCAAGAACCAGCCAGAACAGCACCGTAATGACAAAACCGTCCCGGATTCTCATATTGCCCTGTATCTTCCTGTAGGGAAGCCACATGGACAGCCCGCCAAGCAAAGTCAGGAAGAATGTGAAGGTAAAGATTGAAATCTCAGTCTCGCCATAGATTAAGGCGACTATCATGGGCGGGATATTCGACAGACTGAATACCATCAATAGGAAGCCCAGAACGGGCAGGACCACTGTGAATTGCATACAACCCCTGTTTTTGTTTTTCTTGCTGCCATGCAAAGGCCTGAGTGGAGTCAGTGCTCCTTTTTTATCAGGCCCGGGGCATTGAACGTTTCAATGCCCCGGTATTGTGCTAAAAGTCAGAAAAATCCCAGACCCACCTGAAAAAGTCGTTCCACTTCGTGGATGCGTTTTTTATTGGTCAGGAACAGAATAATATGATCGCCGGACTCAATGCGAGTCGTGTCATGTGCAATCAACACCTCATCGTTACGGACAATCGCGCCAATGGTGGTGCCAGGCGGCAGCTCTACTTCCTGAACGGTGCGCCCTACTACCTTTGAAGAACTTTCATCGCCATGGGCAATGGCTTCCATTGCCTCTGCGGCGCCACGACGCAGAGAGTGTACGTTGACCACATCACCTTTGCGAACATGTTTCAACAGGCTGCCAATTGTCGCCAGCTGAGGTGACAGCGCAATATCAATTTCACCCCCCTGTACCAGGTCAACGTAGGCAGGGTTGTTGATCAGTGCCATCACCTTGCGGGCACCGAGCCTTTTGGCAAGCATGGCCGCCATAACGTTGGCTTCGTCATCGTTGGTCAGAGCGCAGAATACATCCGTTTCTTCAATATTCTCTGCGATCAGTAACTCTTTATCGGAAGCATTGCCGTTAAAAACCATGGCCTTGGTCAGCGTTTCCGACAGGAACTGGCAGCGTGACATACTGCGCTCAATGATTTTAACCTTATAATCATTTTCCGCCGATTGCGCCAGCCGCAAACCGATATTGCCGCCCCCGGCAATAATAATACGTTTGTAATCGTCATCCAGACGCTGCATCTCGCTCATCACATCACGAATATGACGACGGTCGGCAATAAAAAAGACTTCATCGTCTGCTTCCAGAACCGTTGTCCCCTTGGGCATAATCGGCTGACCCCGGCGGAAAATGGCAGCCACACGACTCTCGACGTTTGGCATATGCTCTTTCAGATAGCGCAGCTCCTGACCAACCAGCGGACCGCCGTAGTATGCTTTCATAGCCACAAGCTGGGCGCGCCCTCCGGCAAAATCCAGAACCTGCAAAGCCCCGGGGCGTTCCAGTAAGCGTCTGATGTAGTTAGTCACCACTTGCTCCGGACTGATCAGGACGTCTACCGGCAGAGCATCGTCACCAAACAGGTTGTCTCTGCTCAGATACGCTGCCTGTCGGATTCGGGCAATTTTGGCAGGTGTATGAAACATGGTGTAGGCAATCTGGCATGAGATCATGTTGACTTCGTCACTGTTGGTGACGGCAACCAGCATATCCGCTTCATCAGCCCCGGCCTGCTTGAGCACTGAGGGGAAGGATGCCATTCCCTGTATGGTTCGAATATCAATTCTGTCCTGCAGCTCCCGGAGTCGTTCACCATTGGTATCGACCACCGTTATATCGTTTTCCTCGCTGGCAAGGTTTTCAGCGAGAGTACCACCGACCTGACCTGCCCCAAGAATGATAATCTTCATGCATCAGTATCCTTAACTGCCCTGTGCCTGTTTTTTAATCAGGCTGTAAAAGAATCCGTCCCCGCTGCCGGGAAAAATCTGTCGTCCAAACCCGGTGTCATGACCCCAGTGACCTTCAATGGTTTGCAGGCAGGCGTCCGGGTGGCTGCTCAGAAATGCTTCAACCTGTTTGCTGTTTTCTGCCGGCATGACTGAACAGGTGGCGTATAACAGAGTGCCGCCCGGTTTCAGCAATGTCCACATGGTATTGAGAATGCGTTGTTGTAACCGGGCCAGTGCATCAATGTCTTCTGGTTGACGCAGTAGCTTGATGTCAGGGTGACGACGTATAACACCTGTTGCTGAACAGGGAGCATCCAGCAGAATATGGTCGTACAGTTGATTGTCCCACCACTGCTCAGGCTGTGTACCATCGCCATGCATCAGGCGGGCGGATAAGCCGATACGATCAAGGTTTTCCTGAACCCTTGCCAGTCGCTTGTTATCCACATCCAGTGCATCAAGCTTTATACCGTCGTTTAACTCAAGCAGGTGGCAGGTTTTACCTCCCGGAGCACAGCAGGCGTCGAGAACCTTTTCGCCAGATTTTGTATCAATCAAGACACCAGCCAGTTGCGCAGATTCATCCTGAACGCTAACCCAGCCCTCAGCAAAGCCTGGCAGCTCATCCACAGGCACTGGCTTCGCCAGAGTGATGGCCTGGGGAGCAGTAGTGGACGGTGAAGCCTGAATGCAATGATCCAGCAACTTTTTCAGATAGCGATCACGGGACAGGTGTTTCTGATTGACCCGCAGAGTCATGGGGGGCTGGCTGTTGTTCGCCTTGAGAATACCCTGCCAGTGTTCTGGCCAGCCTTTTTTCAACTTACCGATTAACCATGCCGGATGGGCGTTGGCGCAGATTTCATCGAAATGATCGCTGTCCTGATCGTCCAGATCGTTCAACTCGTCACTATTACGCTGGGCATTACGCAGAACACCATTAACCAGCCCTCTCGCCCAGGCTTTGCCCATGCTGCGCGTCACCTGAACGGTTTCTCCGATGGCGGCGTGTGCCGGAATGCGGGTGTAGAACAGTTGGTACAATCCCACCAGAATCAGGCTGTGTATCACCTGCTCTTTCTTTTTGAGCGGTTTATCAACCAGCTTGTTCAGCCAGGCACTGAGGCGGAAGTAGTAACGCAGTGTGCCGTAACAGAGTTCGGCCAATAGAGCCTGATCTTTTTTTGGCAAGGTTTCCTGCAGATCAGGCAGAACCTGACTCAGGGATTCACCGGATACGACCCTGGTAACGGCAGTGGCTGCGGCCAGCCTTACAGAAGATTTTCTGGCCATTAGCTGAACCGTTTTCCGGCTGTGAACAACTCTTTTTTGCTATTCAGCAGGTCGCTGACAGACATAGCTTTGCTACCGGGAAGTTGTACTTTGGTAACGCGCAGGATACCGCTTTGACAAGCGATATCCAGCCCTTTCTTTTGGGCTCTGAGCAGGGTGCCAGGCTCTTTTTCTGACTCGTTAGTGACAGCGTCATCTACGAGGCTGGCTTCCCAGATCCGAATCGCCAAACCCTCAAATTCGGCGGTTGCAACAGGCCAGGGGTTGAATGCCCGCACCAGATTGTGCAGTTCTGAAACCGGGCGGCTCCAGTCAATCCGGGCTTCTTCCTTACTCATCTTGTGGGCATAGCACGCCTCAGCATCATCTTGCTTTTCAGCGATCAGAGCGTCTTCGGCAATCCCGTCAAGCGCTGCGACCAATGCTGGCTGACCCACTTCAATAAGGCGGTCGTGCAGGTCTGAAGAGGTATCCGATTCATTGATTGGGCAGTGAGCCTTGATCAGCATGTCACCCGTATCCAGTCCGGCATCCATTTGCATAATCGTGACGCCGGATTCTTTATCACCGGCTGCAATCGCCCGCTGAACAGGGGCTGCACCGCGCCAGCGAGGCAGAATAGAGCCATGCACATTGATGCAGCCGTGTTTTGGGGTATCCAGAACGGCCTGAGGCAGTATCAGTCCGTAAGCGACAACGATCATCAGATCGGCGTTCAGGTCTGCCAGTTCCTGCTGTGCGGCTTCATCACGCAGTGTCTTTGGCTGGTAAACCGGAATGTTGTGCTGTTGTGCCAGCGCTTTCACCGGGCCTGGCTTCAGTTTGCGTCCCCGCCCGGCCGGGCGGTCTGGCTGTGTGTAGACAGCAATGACTTCATGATGTGTATCGAGTACAGCTTGCAGATGCGCACTGGCAAACTCCGGCGTACCGGCAAAGACGATTTTCAGGCTTTTCATTTCGATATTCGGGACTTATGAATGGCTCCGCAGCAGCGGAGATATAAGAGATGACGATGAATGATAAGGAAACTGCTACAGAGAGTAAAATCCTGGTTGTGGCAGAGTATGAGGTACACTAGTACAGCTGTGTTTGTTAGAGGTCTGAGAGAGCGTCTTCAAACAGTTCGATTAATGCTGTGCTTCCATTATTATTTTGCCACAGCTGTTTTCTGAACTTTTGCCATTCTACGAACGTTTTTTTCTGTTTGAGCAGTTTGGTTTTCTCTGTAGAAGAAAATGTATCGAAGTAATCTGAGAGTGTCATCAGCTGCTCATCCTCAGACATATCTGATAGCTCAATAGGAAGAACCGATATATGAGGAACTCTTTCGTAGTAAGGTAATTTTCCTATGGAAACGATGTCATAAAAGCTGTGATCTCCTGTACACCCGGCAACCGGCTGACTGGATGCAATGGCAATCAAGTCCAGTAGTGGCTTGCTTATTGGAAAAGGGTTGATCAGCCATAAAGTACGTCCTTTCTGAGTTGGGTGTATATATTCTGTGGAGCTATTATCATTGCCTGACCAAAATACAATCCGTTGAATAGAGTTGTCTTCCATAATTCTATTCAGTAAGGTTTTTATTAATTCTTTGAGTTCTGGATTTGCAAAGTATTTTTCAAGTCTTTGAAAGCTTGTTACATACTTAATGTCCTTTGTCGGATCAGCAATGGGCAATGTAGTTGATATAAAGTCTAATTTTGACAGGTCATCGTGCATATAACTGAAAAAATAAGAGCCATCGTTTTGCAGCCATTTTATTTGGTCTTCGGTACTGTCTTTCCCTGATAAGATTTTTAAAAATTCATGATTTGATTTGAAGGCATTTTCCGGAACGGTTTCGTATAGTTTTGGAATACTGATTTCTGAGAAATTTTCAACCATTCTCTTTTGGCTTTCAGAGAGCAATAAGCCTATTTTTTGTTCCCCTGATGTCTGTCCATTATATGAGAAATAAGAGTTTAATGAGTGGTTGTCTTCACAAAAAGAATTGACATTATTTGAGTGTTTTGACTTTACCCCGAAAGAATAATTGTTTTCTCCCAGTAAATTCATCCTGAGATCGCTATCGCTTTCTGTATGGGTTTCATTTTCCAGATCATCATTTTCCAGATCATCATTGTCGCTTTCATCTTCAAAAACATCAGCAGTAAACCACCAATACTTTTTGAGGAGTGACAGGTCGCTATTCTCCAGATGCCAGCTATCGTTCAAGCCCGATATGGCTTCTGAAGCTATCGACATACCGGGGTTTCCATCACAGTAAAACATTTCAGTAATGTTGAGCTTTACAGAGAGGTCCAAACCATTCAGGTATTTCACAGGAAATAAATTTTCTGGATTTGAACCAACATGAGCCAGAACGGTATTGGTGGCGTTCTTTCCTTCTAAAAATCGAGATAATAAGCTTTCTTCGTCCGGATTTATCGAGGGCCTGGCTTCTCCTGAGTCTGTATTTGTAATCCAGATGACAGAATTTTCTTCAAACTCTTTAGAATATATTTTTAATACAGCTTCTTTCTTATGAGGTTCTCCATAGAGAATTAAGCCGACATTTGCATCCGTTATTTTTGTATTCAGCAGATGGTATATTTTGACGCCGTATGCGTAGTCACCTAGCCCTTCTGAGGCACTTGCTGCCATAAGAATTATATTTTCTTTGTTTTTGCTTATAGGGTTATCCTCTGCAACCAGAGGTAAAACAAAAAGGTAAAGTATTATGGTTGGTAATATTTTTTTTATCATTGATGCATCCACAGTTTTTCTGTAGATACTATCGGCATGACTCAAGTCTATTAAATCATGCCGGGCTAACAGTCAGACGATTGTCAGGCAATAGTCAGGCGACAGTCAGGCGCTTATGCTTGACCATCTTCTTGCGAATACGATCCTGCTTCAGTTTGGACAGGTAATCCACAAACAGCTTGCCATTCAGGTGATCGATTTCGTGCTGAACGCACACGGCTGCCAGACCGTCGAAATCCATAGAATACTCATTACCATCACGATCCAGAGCCGTCAGGCGCACGGAGGCAGGACGATCCAGCAACTCAAACACACCCGGTACCGATAAACAGCCTTCGGAGATATCAGTCAATTCTTCTGTCAGGGATTCAAATGTTGGGTTAATCAGTACCAGAGGCTCGCTATTGTCTTTAGAGAAGTCCATCACCACGATGCGCTGGTGGATATTCACCTGAGTGGCAGCCAGACCAACGCCTTTGGCGTTGTACATGGTTTCCAGCATGTCATCAACGATCTTGCGAACATCATCGTTCACTTCACTGATTGGTTTGGCGATGGTGCGCAGTCTTTCGTCAGGGTATTCCAGAATATCGAGCAGTGCCATGAGAGTCTCTGATAGAAAAAATTGATTAGAAAATAATTTTAAATATCTTTTTGGTATATAGGTAGTTTTAAGTACATTAATACTCATCAGCCTGTATCCCCCGCATAAGAAATCATCAGGTAGACCTCTGGTAACAGCAAAAGCGTATGCATATTCAGAAAGAGGTACTCTGGTCGAAACTGTAGATAACATTCATTGCTCAATTTGAGCGCTAATTGATGCACTTCGGGCAATGATAAAAATAAAAAATCAAGGGTCGCTCTGACATGAGAAGCTTCGTTCTTGGGGTTTTGCTAGCGTGTATTGCCACATCGGGTTTTGCCTTTGAAAGTCCGATCAAATCCGATTCCCCAAGAGAATATATCGTTACCAGAGGCGATACCCTGTGGGATATATCCAACCGATTCCTGAAAAGCCCCTGGCTGTGGCCGGAAATCTGGCATGCGAATGCCCAGATTCATAACCCGCATCTTATTTTCCCCGGAGATGTCATCAGTCTTGTGTATGTCGATGGTCGCCCACGACTGACGATTGTACGGCGAGGTGAAAGCGGCCGGACGATAAAACTCAGCCCGAAAGTTCGCACTCTCCCGGCAGAATCTGCAATTCCTGCTATTCCCCTTCAGGCAATAGACGCCTTCCTGAACAGCAGCCGGATATTTAATAATATGCAGGAAATGGAGGCGGCTCCCTATGTATTTGCGACCAAACAGCAGAGAATTATCGCCGGTACAGGAGACCGGATTTATGCCAGAGGACAGGTGAAGGCTCTGTATGGACGAACCCTTGGGGTTTACCGTTCGGGCAAAATGATTTCCGACCCTGCCAGTGGTGAGCTGCTGGGCGTAGTGGCGATAGATATTGCCAACGCGGCAATGGTTAAAGCCTCCAGCGATGTTGCCACGCTCAGGCTGATTAACAGTAACAGGGAGGTTCGTGCCGGTGACCGGGTGCTGCCCGCCGATACCTTCTCGCAAACGACTACCTTTTTTCCCCGCGCTCCGGATGCTCCTGTGGAAGGAGCCGTTGTGTCCGTGCTTGATGCTGTTGACAGAGTCGGTCGACTCAATACGGTTATCATCAATAAGGGCCTGCGGGAAGGTTTAAAACAGGGCGACCTTCTGACTGTCCATAAAAGTTTGCAGGTTAAAGACCCGGTTTCCGGACAGAGTGTTCAGCTGCCACCTGAGAGGGTGGGAATGATAATGGTTTATCGCCCGTTCGAAAAATTGAGCTATGGTATTGTACTGTCAGCAAACGAAGATATCAGTATTGGGGATAACATAAAGAGTCCGGAATGACCCTTGAACTGACCAGGCAGAATGCCGAACATGAGGCATCGCAACAGCAGGAATGGCAGCAACTGAGTCAATGGTTGCTGCTTTCATTTATTCCCGGACTGGGTGCTGTTCGTTATCGGTCACTGCTCAAAGAATTTGGTCATCCGGAAGCCATCCTTTCAGCCTCCTATCAGCAACTCAAAGCTGGTTTACCCGATAAGCTTGCACAGCATATTGCCGGAAATCCGGAAACTCCTGATATCAGTGAGCGGCTTAACTATACGCGCAACTGGCTGGAATCCAGTGAAGCCCACCATATTCTCAGTGTTAACTGTCCGGATTATCCCGCCCGATTAAAAGAGATCCCGGATGCGCCACCACTGCTGTATGTGATTGGTAACCCAAAACTGCTGTCAGAACCGCAGCTGGCAATCGTCGGTAGTCGTCGCCCTACCCCACCGGGGTGCAGGCTGGCTTATGATCTTGCCCTTGAACTGGGTAAAAGTGGTCTGGTTATTACCAGCGGTCTGGCGCTGGGTATTGACGCAGCAGCTCATCAGGGTGTTTTAAGCAGTTACGGCAGTACGGTGGCTGTTCTGGGGACAGGCGTTGACCAGGTTTATCCCCGAAACCACCGTAATCTTTATTCCCTGATTGCCCAGCAGGGAGCCATTGTCAGTGAGTTCCCCCTGGGAACATCTCCCAGCCCCGGACACTTTCCCAGACGTAACCGCATCATCAGTGGGCTGTCTCTTGGTGTTCTGGTGGTTGAAGCCGAGCAGAAAAGTGGTTCATTGATTTCTGCCCGTCTGGCTGCGGAACAGGGGCGAGATGTATTTGCGGTTCCCGGCTCAGTGCTAAACCCTCTCTCTAAAGGCTGTCACCAGTTATTGCGGGAAGGCGCGGTTCTGGTAGAAAACCATGAAGATATACTGGTTGAACTTCAGCCCCTGCTTGAGCCAATGCTGGAGGAAGCAGAAGCTGAACCAGAAATAGTCAGCGATGTGATTAACAGTCAGCATCTGCATGTTCTGGACTGCATGGGTTTTGATGTGGCCAGTATGGACTTGCTCAGTCAGGTATCAGGACTGCCCTGCGAAGAACTGTCGGTGGTTCTGACAGAGCTGGAAATGGAGGGGCTGGTAAAGTTGGTGCCGGGGGGCTTCCTGAGGATTCGATAATAACTCGCGCAAGACAGAAGTCACTTCAGGTGTTCGGTAAGGTATTCAATCAACATTTTAATTTTAGGCGACAATTGCCTGTTATATGGATAGACAGCCCAGATGCCTTCTTCTTTTGGTCTGTAATCATCCAGTATGGAAATCAAGGTGCCATCATCCAGATGTTGTTGTACATAAAAATCGGGTAGCTGCACTATGCCCAGCGATTTTAAAGCCGCATCAACCAGTGCATAGCCACTGTTATAACGAAGCCGTCCTGATACCCGGAAGTCTTTTGTGGCACCCTCCACGAAAAAATGCCAGTGATCCACCGTTCCCAGTAAACAGTTGTGTGAATTTAAGTCTGCCGGGGATTGTGGCGTACCGTGTTTTTTCAGGTACCCGGGGGAGGCGCAAACATAGTTGGCCCTGGTCGCCAGTTTTTTTGCCATAAAGCTGGAGTCTGTTAATTCTCCGAGTCGTATGGCTATATCGTAACCTTCTTCAATAATATCCAACTGGCTGTTGGCCAGATAAACGGATGCTTCAATATCCGGATAGAGACAGACAAAGTCATTGACCAGAGGTAAAACCTTTTGCTCTCCATAGGTGACAGGAGCCGTTAGCTTTATTTTTCCCCTGGGTTTGCTTTGCAAATTGGTTGCAGCAATCTCAGCTTCTTCTAACTGATTCACAATTGCCCGGCAGTGTTGATAATAAATAGCCCCTTCCTCTGTTAACGACACCTTTCTGGTTGTCCTGTAAAACAGCTTTATATTCAGCCTGTTTTCCAGGTAATTGATCTGACGGCTAATCTGGGCAGTGGACACCCCAAGCTTCCTGGCAGCCCGGGTAAAGCTTGAGGCTTCCGCTACATGAACAAATTCATTGATTCCCTGCCATTTCATGCCGGTCTCCGGTGACTCATGATATTGAATATAGGTGTCCAGATATGGAAAAAGCCGCAAACAGCGGCTTTTTCTTTGTTTGCCCAGCGAAGCGGGCAAACCCGTCAGGCTGAAAGAAGCCTGAGCCGCCCCGACTGAGGGGAAGGCAATCTGAATGGCAAGGGCGTAACTGGCCAACGGTTGGGTCTGAAGGAAGCCATAGGAAGTCAGAGGTACACAGCGCAAGCGAACCTGATTCGGCAGGTTGGGAGCGGCAAGCGTGCGAAATAGCGCAAAGCCCGATACTCAGTCAGTCCCAACTCTGTGCTTGAGGGTGGCATTTCTGACAGGGAACCGTTTAGTAACTGGGGAAGCCTGGCATCAATCTCTGAATCTCAGGGGCTGTTATCGCAAGAGGAAACTCAAGGGTAACAGTGGTGTGAGGTGGCAGATGATCCTGTAGTAGTGATGAAATTCCGGCCTGTGAAGGCGGGTAACCGTTCGGAGGGCAAAACCGGAATGACTACAGCCAGAGTGACTGTAGGGCATGTGTCGTCAAAAGCGGCAGATGTTGCGAAGGGGTGAAGCATTCTTAAAGAACAGTCAGACCGCAGGAATGACACTGTGAGCGCACAAGCTGCCTGACGAGGCAGGACATCTTCGGCTGGTGAGGTTGGGAACAATCCTGCTAAAAGAAAGAGCCGCGCTCGGGAGTAAAGGACAGGTAGCAGGTAGATTGCCTTGAGCCAGAACGCCTGTGAATGTCCATGAAGAATCCGGCCACAGTAGAAGGATGGCGCAATCTGTCTGTCGTGAGACAGTAACTGATGAGAGTATATTATAGCCTGTATGGGCGCTTGCTGACGATGGAAGCGCTTTACAACGGATTCAAAAAGGTATGGAAAGCGAAAGGTGCGGCCGGAATAGATGGGCAGAGCCTGAGCGACTACGCCTCGAATCTGCGTGGGAATCTTGAACAGTTACTGCTTGAATTGCGGGAAAAGCGCTACAAACCGCTACCGGTAAAGCGTGTAGAAATCGACAAAGAAGACGGTGGAAAGCGTCTGCTGGGAATCCCCGCAGTAAAAGACCGAATCGTCCAACAAGCACTTCTAAATATCCTGACCCCGATCTTTGATCCGGACTTCCACCCGTCCAGCTATGGGTATAGACCGAATCGAAGCTGCCATCAAGCCATTACCAAGGCGACCCTGTTCATACGGAAGTACGACAGACGCTGGGTGGTGGACATGGACTTGTCCAAATGCTTTGACCGACTCGACCACGAGTTAATTCTCAAGGCGTTCAGGCACAAAGTGGCAGATGGAAGCATCCTGAACCTGATCAGAATGTTCCTGAAAAGCGGGGTGATGGTTGGCTATCAACTGGAAGCCACGGAAACAGGCAGTCCACAGGGCGGAGTGATCAGTCCCTTAATCTCAAACGTCTATCTTGATGCGTTTGATCAGGAAATGATGCGACGCAAGCACAGGATTGTCCGCTATGCGGACGATATCCTGATTCTGTGTGGCTCCAAAGCAGCGGCAGAAAACGCTCTGAAAGTGGCGACCAAAGTACTGGAGCAAGACCTGAAACTGACGGTCAACCAGAATAAAACACACATAGCCCATAGCGGCGAGGGTGTGAAATTTCTGGGAGTTGAAATCCTGAGCAGCTATACGCGCATACAGGAAAAGAAGCTCAACGCACTGAAAGCAAAGGTAAAGCGAATCACGAAAAGGAATCGGGGAACGAACCTTGAAGGAGTAATCCGAGAACTGAACCCTGTGATACGAGGATTTGCTAATTACTTCAGGATAGCGAACTGTAGTCGTGAATTAAAACGGCTGACAGGATGGATGAGGCGCAGGCTGAGATGTTTACAACTGAAACAGTGGAAGAAACCAGCGAAGCTGCATCGTCGGCTGAAGCAACTGGGTTACAAGCCACCATTTAAGTACATCAAAATGCGTTCATGGAGAAATGCGTGCAGTCCCCTGTCGCATTTAGCCATGCCGAACAACTGGTTCAATGAGATAAAGTTGTTCAATTTGGAAGGCGTTAAAACGGGCGTTCTTGCCCCTTATTGTTAAGGGATAGAGAGTGCAGGAGCCGTGTACGAGGTCCGTACGCACGGTTCTGTGGGAAGGACGGGGCAATAGCCCCGCCTTACCTAATGTTTGCCCAGCGAAGCGGGCAAACCCGTCAGGCTGAAAGAAGCCTGAGCCGCCCCGACTGAGGGGAAGGCAATCTGAATGGCAAGGGCGTAACTGGCCAACGGTTGGGTCTGAAGGAAGCCATAGGAAGTCAGAGGTACACAGCGCAAGCGAACCTGATTCGGCAGGTTGGGAGCGGCAAGCGTGCGAAATAGCGCAAAGCCCGATACTCAGTCAGTCCCAACTCTGTGCTTGAGGGTGGCATTTCTGACAGGGAACCGTTTAGTAACTGGGGAAGCCTGGCATCAATCTCTGAATCTCAGGGGCTGTTATCGCAAGAGGAAACTCAAGGGTAACAGTGGTGTGAGGTGGCAGATGATCCTGTAGTAGTGATGAAATTCCGGCCTGTGAAGGCGGGTAACCGTTCGGAGGGCAAAACCGGAATGACTACAGCCAGAGTGACTGTAGGGCATGTGTCGTCAAAAGCGGCAGATGTTGCGAAGGGGTGAAGCATTCTTAAAGAACAGTCAGACCGCAGGAATGACACTGTGAGCGCACAAGCTGCCTGACGAGGCAGGACATCTTCGGCTGGTGAGGTTGGGAACAATCCTGCTAAAAGAAAGAGCCGCGCTCGGGAGTAAAGGACAGGTAGCAGGTAGATTGCCTTGAGCCAGAACGCCTGTGAATGTCCATGAAGAATCCGGCCACAGTAGAAGGATGGCGCAATCTGTCTGTCGTGAGACAGTAACTGATGAGAGTATATTATAGCCTGTATGGGCGCTTGCTGACGATGGAAGCGCTTTACAACGGATTCAAAAAGGTATGGAAAGCGAAAGGTGCGGCCGGAATAGATGGGCAGAGCCTGAGCGACTACGCCTCGAATCTGCGTGGGAATCTTGAACAGTTACTGCTTGAATTGCGGGAAAAGCGCTACAAACCGCTACCGGTAAAGCGTGTAGAAATCGACAAAGAAGACGGTGGAAAGCGTCTGCTGGGAATCCCCGCAGTAAAAGACCGAATCGTCCAACAAGCACTTCTAAATATCCTGACCCCGATCTTTGATCCGGACTTCCACCCGTCCAGCTATGGGTATAGACCGAATCGAAGCTGCCATCAAGCCATTACCAAGGCGACCCTGTTCATACGGAAGTACGACAGACGCTGGGTGGTGGACATGGACTTGTCCAAATGCTTTGACCGACTCGACCACGAGTTAATTCTCAAGGCGTTCAGGCACAAAGTGGCAGATGGAAGCATCCTGAACCTGATCAGAATGTTCCTGAAAAGCGGGGTGATGGTTGGCTATCAACTGGAAGCCACGGAAACAGGCAGTCCACAGGGCGGAGTGATCAGTCCCTTAATCTCAAACGTCTATCTTGATGCGTTTGATCAGGAAATGATGCGACGCAAGCACAGGATTGTCCGCTATGCGGACGATATCCTGATTCTGTGTGGCTCCAAAGCAGCGGCAGAAAACGCTCTGAAAGTGGCGACCAAAGTACTGGAGCAAGACCTGAAACTGACGGTCAACCAGAATAAAACACACATAGCCCATAGCGGCGAGGGTGTGAAATTTCTGGGAGTTGAAATCCTGAGCAGCTATACGCGCATACAGGAAAAGAAGCTCAACGCACTGAAAGCAAAGGTAAAGCGAATCACGAAAAGGAATCGGGGAACGAACCTTGAAGGAGTAATCCGAGAACTGAACCCTGTGATACGAGGATTTGCTAATTACTTCAGGATAGCGAACTGTAGTCGTGAATTAAAACGGCTGACAGGATGGATGAGGCGCAGGCTGAGATGTTTACAACTGAAACAGTGGAAGAAACCAGCGAAGCTGCATCGTCGGCTGAAGCAACTGGGTTACAAGCCACCATTTAAGTACATCAAAATGCGTTCATGGAGAAATGCGTGCAGTCCCCTGTCGCATTTAGCCATGCCGAACAACTGGTTCAATGAGATAAAGTTGTTCAATTTGGAAGGCGTTAAAACGGGCGTTCTTGCCCCTTATTGTTAAGGGATAGAGAGTGCAGGAGCCGTGTACGAGGTCCGTACGCACGGTTCTGTGGGAAGGACGGGGCAATAGCCCCGCCTTACCTAATGGGAGAGAAAGGTTACATCACTTTTTTGAAGATTTCGATAATCTCCTGAGTGGATGCTTCTCTTGGGTTGGTCAGAGAGCAAGCGTCGTTTAAGGCATTAACAGCCATAAATTCCAGCTTTTCTTCTTTAACACCCAGCTCAGCGAGCTTCTGTGCGGTACCTACTTTCCGGGACAGTGCTTCAATGGCGAGGATACCCGCCTCAGCAGCCTCGATATCACCTAAGCCGGTAGTGTCCACTCCCATCGCTCTGGCAATATCAGCAAAGCGGGATGTTTTCTCTTTTGCATTGAAGCGCGATACTTCGGGCAGCAGAATGGCGTTGCACAGTCCGTGAGGCAGGTCATAAACACCACCCAGCTGGTGAGCCATGGAGTGTACATAGCCAAGGGAAGCATTTGAGAAAGCCATACCAGCCAGGTACTCAGCGTATTGCATCGCATCACGGGCTTCGCTGTTCAGACCATTTTCAACAGCCGCTTCCAGATTTTGGGCAATCAGTTCAATCGCCTTGATCGCAGAGGCATCAGTAACCGGGGTAGCGATGGTAGAAACATAAGCTTCAACCGCATGAGTCAGGGCGTCCATACCGGTTGCAGCTGTCAGGAACTTAGGCATGCCGACCATGAGTTCTGAATCATTTACTGCGATTGTCGGCAGGATGTTTTTGTCTACAACAGGGTATTTAGTCTCACCTTTGGTATCAGTGATAATGGCAAAGACCGTCATTTCTGAAGCGGTGCCTGCTGTTGTGTTCACAGTCACCAGAGGCAGCTGTGGTTTTTTCGATAAATGAACGCCTTTGGAGTAATCACGAATGTGACCACCATTGGCTGCAACCAGGGCAATACCTTTT
The DNA here is from genome assembly GCF_025562715.2 of Endozoicomonas gorgoniicola. Classification (NCBI taxonomy): domain Bacteria; kingdom Pseudomonadati; phylum Pseudomonadota; class Gammaproteobacteria; order Oceanospirillales; family Endozoicomonadaceae; genus Endozoicomonas; species Endozoicomonas gorgoniicola. The sequence continues at coordinate 5,024,592 of NZ_JAPFCC010000001.1, read as the reverse complement.
GCGCAGTCGTGAGAAGAACCACCACCAAATGAAACAACGAAGTCGCAACCTTCAGCTTTCAGCAGGGCCAGGCCATCTTCAATATTTTGCTCTGTAGGGTTTGGTTTTACACCATCAAAGGTGCTGTAGGTGATACCGAACTTTTCCAGTTCGTTAGTCAGATGATCGACCAGTTTCAGCTCAACCAGATCTTTGTCGGTTACGATCAGGGCATTTTTAAAGCCTCTGGACTGTAATTCAGCACCAAGATCCTTGATTGCGCCTTTACCCATAAGGGTCATAGCTGGCATGTAGAAGACATTGCTCATCTTTAATATGTCCTTTTTAATACGTTTTAAACACTGATTAAGAAACTGGTGCCTATGATACTTCCTTGTTTTTGATTAACAATAATCTAAATTGTTAAAAAACTGTTACCTTTTAAGTAACAATCAGACATTAAGGTCATTCGCAAGGCAGGACGTGTCACTCTCAACATGGTTAAAAAGACCTGTTAAAATACGACACTTGCTGATCAATCCAAATGGAAGTGTTATGACGAAGCCATTCGTTGCTATTCTAATGGGGTCCGATTCGGACCTGCCTAAGGTGCAGGCCGCAATCGACGTTCTGAAAAAACTGGATATTCCAGTTGAAGTAAAAGTGCATTCCGCACACCGAACTCCGGAAGCGACTCACCAGTTTGTCACCGATGCAGACAAACGTGGTTGTGCTGCGTTTATCGCCTGTGCAGGTATGGCGGCTCATCTGGCAGGTGTCGTTGCTTCTCTGACCATCAAGCCGGTTATTGGTGTACCGATTGATGCGGGCCCACTGGACGGTCTGGACGCTCTGCTGTCTACCGTACAAATGCCTGGCGGCATCCCAGTGGCAACCGTTGCTATTGGTAAGGCGGGTGCTAAAAACGCAGGTTATCTGGCGGCACAGATCATTGCCCTGGGTGACAAAGAGTTGGCTGGACGCCTGAAGATGGAGCGTCAGGCCAACGCTGAAGAGGTGCTGGCAAAAGATGCCGCCCTGCAACAACAGTTGAACGGTTAATATGACTGCTACCCCTGATGTAACACCTGAGGCGACTCTGAAACAATCTTTGGAAAAAACTCCGGATAAGAGAGCCTCTACCGCCCGGGCAGCGATGGTTGTGCATCAGGGAGGCGTCATTGCCTATCCTACTGAAGCCGTATGGGGGCTGGGTTGTGATCCGTGGAACAGGGATGCGGTGTATCGTATTCTGGATATCAAAGCCCGCCCCGTAGAGAAAGGCATGATTCTGGTAGCGGCGTCTGAATCTCAGATTGCGCCGTTACTGGAGCCGCTGACGGCAACAGAGCGGCAAACCCTTTCTAACCGCTGGCCAGGTCCGTTCACATGGCTGATTCCTGATATTAACCACTGGGTTCCGGACTGGGTAAAAGGCCAGTTTGATACTGTTGCGGTGCGTATCAGTGACCATCCGGTTGTACAGGCTTTATGTGAAGCGACCGGACACCCTCTGATTTCTACTTCTGCAAACCGGGCAGGAGAACCTCCTTTATTAACCGAACAGGCACTAAACCAGTACTTTGGTACAGAGATCGACCTGATCGTGCCCGGAGAAACCGGTTCGCAAAATACACCCTCTGAAATTCGTGACTTACGAACCGGGCAGATCATCCGGTCCGGCTAAGTTGCCGATATACGCCGTCTGCGTGTATGGGATGAAACATGACAACGACAACAGAACAAGTCAAAAACTATTTACTGTCACTGCAGGACGCTATCTGTACCGCCATTGAAAAGCAGGAAGGTGGCAAGACTTTTCGTGAAGAAAGCTGGGAATACCATGGTGGTGGTGGGGGACGTGCACGAGTACTTGAAGGTGGTCGGGTATTTGAAAAAGCAGGTGTCAACTTTTCATGGGTTACCGGCGAACGGTTGCCTGCTTCAGCGACGGCTAAACGTCCGGAGCTGGAAGGCCGAAGCTTTCAGGCCATGGGGGTGTCGCTGGTTATTCATCCGGACAACCCTTTTATCCCTACGTCCCATGCCAACGTTCGGCTGATAGTGGCAGAAAAAGAAGGTGAAGAACCGGTCTGGTGGTTTGGTGGTGGCTACGACCTGACGCCTTATTACGGTTTTGAAGAAGACTGCAGACACTGGCACACCACGGCAAAGGCAGCCTGCGAACCTTTTGGTAAAGACGTTTACCCGCGCTACAAAAAATGGTGCGATGACTACTTTTTCCTGAAGCACCGCAACGAGCCAAGAGGGATTGGCGGGCTGTTTTATGATGATCTGAACGAATGGCCTTTTGAGCGCTGTTTCGAGTTTATGCAGGCGGTTGGCAACAGCTATATTGACGCCTATATTCCCATTGTTGAAAAGCGCAGGCAAACCCCTTTCACTGAGCAGCATAAACAGTTTCAGCAGTATCGGCGTGGACGGTATGTTGAATTTAACCTGGTCTATGATCGTGGCACTTTGTTCGGTTTGCAGTCAGGAGGGCGTACAGAGTCTATCCTGATGTCGTTACCACCGGTCGTACACTGGAATTACAACTGGCAGCCACAACCGGGAAGTGAAGAAGCACGCCTGTACGATTATTTTCTAAAGCCCAGAGACTGGGCAGACGAGCCTGAGGAGAGTCGTTAATGGCTGGCCCTGTTGACCTGTATGCTGTGATGGGAAACCCCGTTGCTCACAGTAAATCACCATGGATACATACCTTGTTTGCCAGCCAGACGGGTCAGCGGCTGCGTTATAACGCCCGACTGGTACCTGTGGACGGTTTTGATGAAGCCCTTAACCACTTCTTTAAAGAAGAACGTGGCGGACACGGTTTAAGCATCACGGTTCCTTTCAAGGAGCAGGCGTGGGAGCACGCACAACACCGCACGCCCAGGGCTGAAAAAGCCGGGGCTGTGAATACCTTGTGGATAAGCAACGACGGTGTGCTTAATGGCGACAATACCGACGGTCTGGGGCTGGTGCGTGATTTAACCGTTAATCATCAGGTTGATCTGAAAAACGCCCGACTTCTTATTCTGGGCGCTGGCGGTGCAGTGCGTGGTGTGCTGGAACCTATTCTGGAACAGAAGCCCGCAGAACTGGTGATAGCAAACCGTACCGTCAGCAAAGCAGAAGCGCTGGCAGAACTGTTTCCCGGCCAGCCTGTTTCAGCAGGTGGCTTTGCTGACCTGTCAGAGCCTTTTGATCTGATTATTAACGGCACTTCGGCCAGCTTACAGGGCGACCTCCCTCCCCTGCCCGCTGAAATTGTTAATGAACAGACCGTCTGCTACGACATGATGTACGCCAGAGAAATAACCGTATTCAACCAATGGGGTCTGGCGCAGAGTGCCAGACAGGCGATTGACGGTCTGGGTATGCTGGTGGAACAGGCGGCAGAACAGTTTCAGATCTGGCGTGGCGTACGTCCGGATACGGCTGCTGTACTGCAACAACTCCGGGAAGACATGGCTGTTTCAAAAGAGACTGTTTGATGAAACTGACTAACCTGCAAAAAGGCGACCTGCTGTTTCAGCTGCGTTCAGGCGGAGAGCTGGAATACGCCATCAGTCGTGTTTTTGCCGGTTACAATGGTATGTTGCTGAACCATGTGGCGGTCTATTGTGGTGAAGAAAAGGTGGTTGAGGCGACTATGCCACAGGTACGCTGCATCAGCCCGGAACAGTTTCTACAACACTCTGTTCTGGATACTTCCGGACGACACTGCGTTGTTCATGCCAGACTGTTACCTGAGTATCAACACCTGAACGAAAAAGCGGTTGAGTTTATCCTTGAGCAGCTGGATAAACCTTATGACTGCCACTACATGAGCAAAGAAAAAGCCAGCAGGGAAAAAAGCTGGTATTGCAGTGAACTGATTCTGGAAGCCTGGCGATTTGCCAACCATGGTCGTTTTGTTTTTCCACAAATCCCTATGGGGTTCAGGGATATGGAAACCAACGAACTGCTTCCCTACTGGGTACAGCATTACAATAAAGCCCGAAAGCCAATCCCTGAAGGTGAATCCGGATCTCATCCGGCTTTACTCTCCTGTTCGGAAAAAATAGACATTATAAGCGTGATGGGCCAACTGCCCTCCAGGGTAAATTCCTTGATTAATCAGGAGCCTCCGCTGCAAATCGTCTGATAACTGCCCGATACCGGGCAGTTATCAGCAAGCTTTACCCGCGAAAGCTTTGCAAATACAACAAATCAAGTGCAACCGTGGCTCCCGCTAGCGCTGTAATATCGCTGTGGTCATAAGCCGGGCAGACTTCCACCACGTCCATTCCAACAATGTCCAGTCCTTTCAGGCCACGCAGGAGCCTCAAAGCCCTGTCTGTACTCAAGCCGCCACAGGCAGGCGTGCCGGTTCCCGGTGCGTAAGCCGGATCAAGGCTGTCAATATCAAAGGTGAGATAGATTTTACGATCACCAACTATATGACGGATCTTCTCTATGATTTCATCGACAGGGGCGTCATTAACATAGTCAGCCTCCAGTACATTAAATGGTGTGTTCTTGTTGTATGTCGTACGAATGCCTATCTGCACAGAAGCCGATGGATCGATCAGACCTTCCACCTGAGCGTGGTAAAACATAGTGCCGTGATCAAACTTGCCGCCATGGTCGTAATCATCGGTGTGGGCGTCAAAATGAATCAGTGCCGTTTTACCGTAATGCTTTGCATGAGCCCGCATCAGCGGCAGTGAGACATAATGGTCACCACCGAAGCAGAGCAAAGTCTTGCCAGCCGCAATCAGGCTGTCAGCATGTTCAAACAAGCGGTCACACATCTGCTGTGCATCGCCAAAATCAAACACCAGGTCGCCACAGTCTTCGATGGACAGACGTTTGGTAATATCAAAGTTCCACGGCCAGCGCATGCCTTCCCACGCCAGATTCTTGGATGCCTTGCGGATGGCCTCAGGCCCCAGACGACTGCCGCTGCGGCCTGTGGTGGCCAGATCAAACGGAACACCGGTGACAATCACATCGGCACTGCTGTTCTGTGGATTGAAGTTTAAAGGCTGGCGCAGATAGCCAAAGGCATTGGCATACAGGGAGTGGTCATCCCTTTGTCCTAAGGTACTCATAATTTCTCTGCCTCCACCCGGGCATGTCCGGAGTGCTGATAATGTCTGAAACTCATATCATATCCACAGCTCAGAGGCAGGTCGCAACTGGACACGCACTGATAGTCCTGACCTTCAGGAAGTGTCTGGTCAGCATTAAAGCCAATCAGGTCCCAGCAGCCGGGGTTCAGTGCTTCCAGCAGAACGCTAATAACATGGTTGCTTTCCAGATCCATGTTGGTTTCAAAGCTAACGTAGGAACTGTCCTCCTGCGGTGTGATATGAAAGGTCGCATAACGATCCCCCTTAATTGCATTCAGGGAATAACCAAAGGGTTCAAACAGCCAGTCACTGATTGCAAAGCCAGGCAGAATTTCATCCAGTCTTAACTGGTTGCGAATCCCTTCAACGGTCTGGCCTTCAGTGCGCAGGTAATCGGCATTTTTACCTTTGATGTGGTACATCAGCAGCTCACTGGTGCTATCGTCAGATTCCGGCTGGTAAGGCTTGTCCAGATGGAAAACGTAGTTGTGGTGGCTGTCCAGGTGACCAAGACGGAACGCACACCCTTCAAGGCGTTGACTCAGGCGTTCAATATCTTCCTCAAAGGCGCTTTTCTGCAAGTGTGACTGGTACTCGTTTTTACGTTGGAAACTGGCAAAATGGATGTGTTCCAGCGGGAAGTGATCCAGAAAGTGCAGGGTCGCATCCACCAGAGTGGTGGTACCGCAGGTCAGCATCAGGAAGCGGTTATGCCAGACAAACAGGCTGGATTCAGACAGCAGGTAAGCGTCGCAGTGTTCGTTGCTGATGGTATCCAGGATGTCTGCCTGGGCTTTGGTGACGACACCTGCCCAGAAATCCTTACCCATCGCACGCAGTGAGCCTGCTTCGGGTGCTGTTACCATTTCAACTTTCTTTTCCGAGCCTTCAAAAAACATCACAGCTCATTCCCTCCGACGTATTCGAGGTAGGTATAACCCCGAAGTCCTGATTCCAGTTCGGCCAGTGTGGCCTGTTGTTCTTTAATTGGCAGGCTTTCCCTGACCAGCTGCCGGAAAGTACGCAAAAAGCTTTCCGGTTGCAGGTTGACGTAGCGCAGCACGTCTTCCACCGTGTCACCGGGCTGATATTCAGTGACTTCAACCAGTCCCAGTTCTGTTATACGCACCGAAGCCGTATCCGCGTCACCAAACAGATTGTGCATATCGCCCAGAATTTCCTGATAGGCACCTACCATGAAAATACCAATCAGGTAAGGCTTGTCAGGATGCCAGGTGGGTACCGGCAACGTGGTTTCAATGCCCTGACCATCGACGTACTGGTTGATCACGCCGTCGGAGTCGCAGGTAACGTCAAGCATCACGGCACGTTTTTCCGGTGGTCTGTCGAGCCCGGACAGCGGCAGAACCGGAAATACCTGATCAATGCCCCAGGCATCGGGCAGAGACTGGAACAGGGAGAAGTTGACATAGAATTTGTCAGCCAACTTTTCACTCAGCTCATCAATCAATGGTCGGTGCGCCCGGTTGCGGGTAGACAGGTGTTTTTTCAGGGTATGACAGATACGCAGGTTAACGTTTTCTGCCCAGGCCCGGTGTTCAAGCCCCAGCAGACCGAGTTCAAACTGCGTATGTACCTCGGCAAGGTCAGCCTGACTGTCGTGATAGATTTCCACCAGGGCGCGCTGGCTCAACCCCCGGGCCAGGTCCTGCCAGGAACTCCACATATTGTGCAGCAGGCGGGGAGCGTCTTCGGCAGGCGCTTTGAGCAGTTCCGGTTCGTAGCTTTCTACTCCGACGACATCGGTAATCAGTACAGCATGATGGGCGGTCAGGTTACGACCAGACTCGGAAATAATGCCCGGAGCTGGCAGCCCGTACTGTTTACACAGGTCGCCAATGGTATAGACGATATTATTCGCATATTCCTGGAGGCTGTAGTTCATGGAACAGTGGCTCTGGCTGCGGGTACCTTCATAGTCCACCGCAAGACCACCGCCAACATCCAGAAACTTCACCGGTGCGCCCATGCGAAACAGCTCCGCATAAATACGGCCACATTCGCTGACACCCTTGCGAACGTCACGAATGTTGGCAATCTGCGACCCCAGATGGAAATGCAGCAGTTGCAGGCAGTCCAGATGGTCTTCCTGTTTCAACCGCTCTATAACATGCAGCACCTGGCTGGCAGACAGCCCGAACTTGGATTTCTCGCCACCGCTGGCCTGCCACTTGCCTTTACCCTGGGAGGCAAGACGAACCCGTAAGCCCAGCCTTGGTTTTACACCCAGTTTGGCGGCTTCAGCGAGTACCATATCCAGCTCGGTGAGTTTTTCCAGAACGATGTAAACCTGATGCCCCAGCTTTTCACCAATCAGAGCCAGCCGAACGTATTCCCGGTCTTTGTAACCGTTACAGACAATGACCGAGCTGGCACGTTTCGCCAGGGCCAGCACCGCCAGCAGCTCCGGTTTGCTTCCGGACTCCAGCCCCAGCTGACGGTTCTGGCGGGCAGACTGGCTTTCCAGAATTTCTTCCACCACGGCGCGCTGCTGGTTGACCTTGATCGGGTATACCGCCAGATACTGGTTGTCGTAACCGTACTCGTGAATGGCACGGTTAAAGGTATTACACAGAGAATCGACCCGGTCGTGGATAATTTCCGGGAAACGCACCAGCACCGGCAGGGACACGCCCTGTCGGGTCAGCTGATGGGCAATAGTGTCCAGGTTAACCGGAGGCTTGCCCTTCATATTCACTGTTACATTGCCATTGTCGTTCAGGTCAAAATAGTCCTGACTCCAGTAGCGAATGTTGTAAGTGGAACGTGCTTCTTCCACGTTCCAGCTTTCAGCGATGCCGCTTTCTGTTTTCTGGTCAGACAGGGGTTCTCCCAGCACTGCCTGTGCCGGGAAAGGTCTGCTGTCACTAAAGTCTTCAGTGTTATCCATTTAGCTTTTTACTCTGGAAAAACTCACTTTTTTTGTCACGAGGCTTCTTTTCTTGCGCCTTCTGCTTTCTCAATGGCTTCTTCAACGTAGCGTGGCAGTGCAAAGGCACCGTGGTGCAGAGCCGGTGTGTAGTAACGGGTGTTAATGCCACTGGCTGTAAAACGTCGGGTCAGTTCTTCAACGTCGACGTTGCGTGCTTCGATATCGTCCGTTCCCCACGCCAGGGTCATCACACCACAGGCATAAGTCGGAATGGCGGCAGCGTAGAAATGACAGTCTTTAACGTAGCTGCCCAGGCGCATAGTAGTGGTTTCCACTTCTTCCAGCTGCATCAGCGGTACACCGTTTTGAGCAACGAAGATGCCTTTTTCAGTCAGCAGACGCTTGCAGCCGTTGTAGAAATCGGATGAGAACAGCACTTCACCCGGACCAATCGGGTCAGTACAGTCAGAGATAATCACATCGAAGCTGTTATCCGCTGCTTTTTCCGGGTTGTTGACAAACTTGACGCCGTCGTCGATCACCAGATTGACACGAGGATCTTCATAGGAACCGGCAGAGTGGTTTGGTAACCATTGTTTGCACATATCCACAACCGCCTGGTCGATTTCAACCATGGTGACATGCTCAACACTTTTGTGTTTCAGCACTTCACGCAAAATACCGCCGTCACCACCACCGATAATCAGTACACGCTTTGCATTGCCATGAGCCAGAACGGGGACATGGGTCAGCATTTCGTGGTAGATATATTCGTCTTTTTCGGTGGTCTGGATCACGCCGTCCAGCGCCATAACACGACCAAAGACTTCGTTCTCAAAAATAATCAGGTGCTGGTGTTCGGTTTTGTCTTCAAACAGTACCTTCTCAACGGTAAAGCTCTGCCCGTAACCGGAGTACAGGGTTTCCAGATAAGTATTGTCTTTGTGCATCATTGAATCCTTTAACAGCTCTTTAAAGCGATTAATGCAGAAATGCAGCCACTTCATCCGGTGGATGGGGCAAGTTCTCTGCCCAAGCGCAGTAGATCGCGCAGTGGATCGCGTAGTGGATAGGGTAATAGACCGTCAATACGGAGAACGGTTCTTGCCTGTTTTGTTCAGGTCAGGCAATCAGGGGTAGGTGAACAACCAGGAGTGAAAAGAGGAAAGGTCACTCTGGGGTGAACTCTGGGGTGAACTCTGGGGTAAAGAAGTCTTATGAATTCGATTGATGAAGTTGATCACTGAGTCTGAATGCAGAGAAGCATTTCGGGCTGGCCGGGAAGGGATTGCCGGTAAGCAGGTTGGTTTGTACATCAGAGTCACTCCACAATTAATTCCGCACGTTTGTTTTCCCGGTAGCGCTTTCATTGAAGAAAGCCGGGTCGATTCAACGCACGGTTCAGACTTTGAGAACCATAAGTTCCTCAGGTTGCTTAGTTTCAGGTTGAGTACATCAGGAAAGGTGCGAATTAAACCTTTGAACTAATTTAAAGACAAGCAAAAAGTGGAACAAATATAGGCAAACCCCATGTGGATTGCCGCAGTTGAGGTGTTTGGGCAACCAGTATTTCTTCCGCAAGAATCTGTTCGGCCCGAGTGTAGATGGCGGGAATACGGCGTAGGAACTACAGTCTCTTACTCAGATATGCTTTCGTTCAGCAGTATAGAAAGGCAGCCCTGAAGCGCAAATTAAAAAAATAATTTTGCTTATTTTAAAAACCAATTGGAGATGAAACGTGAACCATTGTCTTCCTGGCAGGGCAGGCCCTATTTTAATTCTGAAAATATGGCTGGTTGGCCTGGTTCTGATCATCGCCGCCCCATGCAATGCTCATTGTCGGCTTTGTGGAAAAGAAGAACCTTCCACTGGCACACATTATTGCCCCGGGTGTCGTGCCAGTACGATTGAATCACTAGTGCAGCAACATGAAAGAATTGCTGAAGATTGCGGTTGTGCGGGAGCCTGTAATTGTGCAACGGTTTCCCCGGGTTTTATGAAACTGGCAGTTATTTTTGCTGGTTTTGGGCTTGCCGAAGCGCTATCAACCTATACGTCCCATGAATTTTCAATCACCTCGTTTGCGGCTTTAGGGTTCTTCTTTTCAGCAGTTTTTTATAAGTTTAAAGGTGTGATTTACGATAAAGATTATGCTTATTTGCCAATCCGGAGACGTGCCAGGTCGGCCATGCTGCAAGTTAATAACGAACTGGGTCAACATCCAGAGGAAGGTGACCGCATTAACGTGCTTTCTGATGACTTTATAGATCTGGTCAGGGCAGCTCGTTTTGGCTGGCGTCCATCGAGAGGTTTTGAAGGGTTACTGGATGATATCCATAATCGCTGGCTGACCATCTGGCTAAGAAATTCTTCAAACATAAGTGAGAGGAATACTTCATTACTACTTATCCCTGGTCCGGAGCTGACTGATACCAATGGCTTAGTGAATGCTTTTGCAATAGGTGACATAAGTGCGCTTGAATTTCCTTTATTGCGTAGTCTTTTATCAAGTGGAGAGCTTCCCAGACTGGAATCGGAGCTTAACGCAACACGGGATGATCCAATACATATCGAACTGGGTTATTTGAGAATATCTTTATACCCTGTCGACCAGGGCTTATTTGATATGTTTGAGACGAGTACAGGGGTATATAGAAACTTAACCAAAGAGGATGTGATAAAACGTATTGGTCGGCTTTCTAAGATTCTTAATATATTCTTCATTATCATCAGTGATGTATGGAAGACCAGGTAAAGAGAAATTGACACTCTCTGAATATGGTGAACCCCACGCGGATTGCCGCAGTTCAGGTATTCGGGCAGGCGACTCTGTGTTGGTGGCCTTTATCCTGAAAGTCTGGTTTTATCCGGGCGCAATCCTGTTTGGCGACAGGGCAACGGGTTCGGAAAACGCAGCCGGAAGGCGGGTTGATGGGGGATGGCAGATCGCCTTCGAGGAGTTTGAGGGTCTGGTTATTCAATTTATTGCGTTCAAGGTGGGGGTCAGGCACTGGTACTGAAGCCAGCAGCGCCCGCGTGTAAGGGTGCATGGGCTGAGCGTACAGCTGTTCTGAATTTGCTGATTCCATTTCACTGCCCAGGTACATAACCAGCACACGGTCGCTGATATGCTTCACGACGCTGAGGTCATGGGCGATAAACAGCAGTGCCAGTCCCATCTCCTGCTGCAATGCCTGTAACAGGTTAATAACCTGTGCCTGTATGGAAACATCCAGCGCACTCACCGGTTCATCGCAGATCACCAGTTGTGGTTTCAGTATCAGAGCCCGGGCAATGCCTGCCCGCTGGCACTGACCACCTGAAAACTCATGGGGGTAGCGGTTAATGACATTGGGCAGTAACCCTACCCTGTCCATCATTTCCCTGACTTGCTGGCGAACAACCGGCTTTGACAGCTCTGGCTGATAGTTCCGCAGTGGTTCGGCAATAATGTCGCCAATGGTCATGCGTGGATTCAGGGACGCCAGTGGGTCCTGAAAGATCATCTGGATTTGCTGTTGGATGCTCCGACGTTCCCGCTTTTTTAAACCGGAAACAGACCTGCCCTGCCAGATAACCTCTCCTGCTGTTGCCGCCGTCAAACCAATAACGGCTCTTGCCAGGGTTGATTTGCCACAGCCTGACTCTCCGACAATGCCAAGGGTCTCCCCTGCCGACAGGTCAAAGCTGATACCATCAACAGCTTTGAGTACAGAAGGCTTTTGCCACGGCCAGCTGTTATCGCCCGTCACCGGAAAATGCACTTTGAGGTTTCGAACACTCAGTAACGGAGCGTTATTCATGGTTTAGCCTCACTTTCCACCTCACTTTCCACCTCACTTTCCGGTTGCCAGAAACAGGCTCGTTGTCGCTGGTCTGCAAAGGTTTTGAGTTCAGGTTGTGAGTGTTGGCAGTTGCTTGAGGTATGTTGGCAGCGTTCCTGAAAGGGACAACCCGGTGGCAGATTCAGCAGATTGGGAGGGTTGCCGGGGATAGAAATCAGTTTTCCGCAATGGCTGTCAATACGGGGAATGGATGCCAGCAAAGCCTGAGTGTAAGGGTGGGACGGATTGTAGAAAATTGCGTCTGTTGTACCGTACTCCATAGTTTGGCCAGCATACATTACCAGTACTTTGTCGCAGAGTCCGGCAATAATGCCAAGATCATGGGAAATGAGAATAATTGATGTGCCAAAGTCCTGCTTCAGCTCTTGCAGCAACGCCATGATCTGCGCCTGAACCGTTACATCCAGAGCCGTTGTCGGCTCGTCAGCAATCAGGAGCCCGGGTTGGCATAGCAGTGCCATGGCGATTACAACCCGCTGGCGCATACCGCCGGAAAATTCGTGGGGATACATGGACATACGCTGGCGGGCTTCCGGCATTTTTACGGCATCGAGCATTCTCACGGACTCTGCAAATGCCGCTTTTTTATTCATCCCCTTGTGATGCTGAAGAACTTCCACCAGCTGAGGCCCCACTTTCATATAAGGGTTCAGGGACGTCATCGGGTCCTGAAAAATCATGGCGATCTCGTTAGCCCTGATTTTATTCATTTCAGAATCAGGCAGAGTCAGCAGGTTTTGACCTGAAAAGATGGCAGAGCCTTTCACTAAACCGTTTTTTGCCAACAATCCCATCAGGGCGAACGCGGTTTGTGTTTTGCCGGAGCCTGACTCACCAACCAGCCCAAGGGTTTCACCAGCCTGCAAAGAGAAGTTCAGCCGGTTCACTGCGACGACTTCACCGTCAGGGGTGTTGAAGCGAACTTCCAGATCATTAACCGTTAACAGGCTCATTCACTCCTCCTGCCCTATCTTTCACTGGGATCAAGGGCGTCCCGCAAACCATCGCCGATAAAATTGAAGCAGAACAGGGTGACCACCAGAAATGCTGTCGGAAAAATCAGTTGCCAGATGGCGACTTCAATCGACAACGAGCCTTCATGAACTAATGCGCCCCAGCTGGTCATGGGCTCCTGAACACCCAGCCCCAGAAAACTGAGAAAAGACTCGAACAGAATCATGCCCGGCACCAGCAACGATGCGTAAACCACAACAATTCCAAGCAGGTTAGGAATCAGGTGGCGAAACAGAACCTGTCTTGTGTTGGCTCCACTGATAATGGCAGCGTCAACAAACTCCCTGCGTTTCAGGCTGAGCGTCTGTCCCCGTACAATACGCGCCATATCCAGCCAGGAGACTGCACCAATGGCAATAAAAATAAGCAGTATGGAACGTCCAAAAAAGGTGACCAGTAAAATCACCAGAAACATGAAAGGAAAAGATTCCAGAATTTCTACGGTACGCATCATCACCACATCAATGCGCCCGCCAAGGTAACCGGCAATGGAGCCATAGACCGTGCCGATAATCACCGCAACCAGCGCACCAAGGATGCCCACTATAAACGAAATACGTCCGCCTTCGAGAGTACGGACAAACAGGTCGCGCCCAAGGTGGTCTGTACCAAAGTAATGCCCGGTTTCAAAGGAAGGGGGGCTGGTCATATTCGACCAGTCAATTTCGTCAAAGGTGTATTGACTGGCTGATGAGCCAAACAGGACTAACAGTAAAATCACCATCAGCATGACCAGGCTCAGGACAGCGGCACGATTGCCCAGAAAACGACGGCGGGCGTCTGCCCAGAGGCTGCGGCCAGCGACTTCACGTTGTGCTTCAATAGCTCTGGAAGAAAGAGCTTCAGAAGAAATAGCTTCAGACGAAATAGCTTCGGAAAAGTGTTCAACCGCTGTCTGGCTCTGCTTGCTCAATGGCGTGTTGATAGACGTTTTTTTAGCCATTAGTTTTTTATTCTGATTCTGGGATCAATCAGCCCGTACAGTATATCGACCAGAGTCGTAAACAGGATGGTCAGCGCACCAACGATAATCGTCAGACCCAGCACCAGCGAGTAGTCCCGGTTCAGCGCGCCGTTCACAAAGTGTTGTCCTATGCCGGGTAAGCCAAACACGGTTTCAATCACCACTGAGCCGGTGATAATGCCAACAAAGGCGGGTCCAAGGTAAGACACAACCGGAAGCATTGAAGGTTTGAGGGCGTGCCTTAATACGATGTGATGAGCCGGAAGCCCTTTTGCCCGTGCTGTTCTTATGAATGGGCTGTTCAGGGTTTCAATCATGCTGGAACGCATAATGCGTGCGACAGAGGCAATATAAACAGTGGTAAGTGATGCCACAGGCAACACCATGTTCTGCCAGCTGCCATCGTTCCAGCCGCCAGCGGGTAACCAGCCTAAAGTGACTGCAAACAGCAGTACCAGAAGTGGCGCAATAACAAACGATGGTAGTACGACACCTGTCATTGAAAAACTCATCACCAGATAATCGACCCGGGTATTCTGCCGGATAGCTGCAACAGTACCCAGGGTGACGCCCAGGGTGACCATAACGACAAAAGCCGTTAATCCGAGTTTGATGGACAGGGGCAGGCTCTGGGCAACCAGCTCGTTGACAGAGTAATCCTGATATTTAAATGAAGGACCCAGGTCGCCCTTCAGCAGGTCGAACAGATAGTAGAAGTATTGCCGGTGCAGCGGCTCGTCGAGCTGGTATTTGGCCTCCAGGTTAGCAAGGATCTGTGGGGGCATATTAAAATCCCCCGTAAACGGGCTGCCTGGCGCTGCCTGAATCAGAAAAAACGACAGCGTCACCAGTATCCAAAGGGTGGGAATCGCCAGTGCCAGTCGTTTCAGGATAAACAGCCATGCGCGGGAAAACAGCCATGAGCGGGAAAACAGCCATGAGCGAATTAATAGCCATGAGCGAGTTAGTAGCCGCAATTGTTTCTCCCTGTCAGAAGCAGGTTTAATGTTCTTTTATATATAAGTCTTTTGTGTAAATGGTGCCTTCAACATTGTTGATTGGATAACCGCCAACGTAGGGTTTGACCAGCCTGCTGTTTACATACTGGTAAATAGGTGCAACAGGCATGTCTTCCGCAAGAATCTGCTCGGCCCGGGTGTAGAGGGCGTTGCGCTCTTTTTCGGTGTCTGCCCGTCGGGCCTTTTTCATTAATTCGTCGTACTGTTCGTTGCTGAAGCGGGCATCATTCTGCCCGTGACCGGTTGTATGCAGATCCAGCATGGTAGATGCTTCATTGTAGTCACCCATCCAGCTACCTCTGGCAATTTCAAACCGGTTATTACGTTTCATATCCAGAAAGGTTTTCCACTCCTGATTTTCCAGTTTTACTGTTACTCCCAGAGGCTTCCACATCTGGGCAATGGCTATCGCCAGTTTTTTGTGTGCCTCACTGGTGTTGTAAATAATAGTGACTTCCAGAGGCTTGTCGGGACCATACCCGGCTTCACGAATCAGCTGAACTGCCTTCTGGTTGCGCTCTTTCTGGGTCAGTTTGCTGAAGCTTGTCACGGGCGGTGTAAAACCATTAATGCTTTCCGGAGTAAACGCATAAGCAGGTTTTTGCCCTTGCCCGAGAATGTGGTCCGTTATGGCAGAGCGGTTAATGGCATAAGACAGAGCTTTACGAACCCTGACATCGTTCAGGGGCGGTCTGGTGGTATTGAAACTGTAGTAATAAGTACCCAGCTCCGGAGAGGTTTTTACCTGCTCAGGGATGGTCTTCATCAGGTTTTTATAATGCTCCAGCGGTACGGTGTCAGTCATATCCAGTTCGCCGGTTTTGTAACGGTGCAGTTTGGCGGAGTCGGAAGCGACAGGCAGGAACGTGACCTGATTAATGATGGTTTCTTTATCATCCCAGTACTGCCGGTTGCGCTTGAGGACAATTTTGCCATTAACTACCCATTCATCCAGCCTGTAAGCACCGTTAGACACCATTTTGCCGGGGCGGGTCCATTCGTCACCGTATTTTTCAATGGTGGCACGATGGGCTGGAAAGGTCGTATGTTGTGCCAGCATCTTGATGAAGTAAGGAACCGGCTGCTCCAGCGTAACCTCGAAGGTTCGGTTATCCAGCGCTTTTACCCCCAGGGCTGACGGCGGTTTCTCGCCACGAATAATGGAGGAGGCATTTATAACCGTGGTTTTTTCTATGTACCAGCTATAGCGGGAGGCTGTAGAGGGATCCACCGCCCGCTGGAAGCCATAGACAAAATCATGGGCTGTCACCGGAGTGCCATCAGACCAGCGGGCGCTGTCACGAATCTTGAAAGTGAAGACCTTGTGGTCGTCGGAGACCAGCCAGCTTTCTGCCTGGCCGGGGACAATATTGCCATCGGCATCCTGATTAACCAGCCCTTCAAACAGGTCCCTGCTTATGTGGCCTCCAGGTATCCCTTCAACCTTGTGCGGGTCAAGGGAGGCGGGTTCTACGCTGTTGTCTCTGACCAGTTCCTGAACATTGGCGAGTTTAACGCCAGGCGGAACGACAGCGGCGTCGGCGGCTGGAATCAATGGTACGGTCATAACGGCAATAGCCGCCATCATGGACAAGCACTTCATTATTATTGTCTTCCTCTCTACCTGTTTTTCTTTAGCTATGGGCATTTGTAATAGCGTTCAGGCAAGGCTGTAAAGCCTATATAACTAGATGTATGAAGATGGATCAAGTATCAGGTAATGCAAATAAAAAGGGCACTGGTATTTATTCAGGCTCTGCTGGGGGCTGGCGCAAATCGAACAGTCCTTTGTATTCGGTTTGTTGCCCAATGGCACATTAGCTACTCTGTTGCGATTGAAATAATTCACGCCCCTTTAATGGGTCAGGCACTTTCCTTTATGACCAAGTTGTTTGCAAGCCTGTAAGAACAGAGAATATTTGGGACTTTTCAGAGCATCTCCTGTTAGTTCCCAAAACCACATACCACCGAGATTGTTTGCCTTGACTAGTTTTTCTGCTTTTTCACTGACTACTTTTTGCGTGTCTAAGGTAAACACCGGATAGGCAGGATAAGATGCGCCTGATGAAGGTGCGCCAGCAAAGTTAGCAGCAACATTTTTTTTGCTTCCAGACAGCCAGGCTATATTGACTTCCGGGTAGCTCAGTGTCAGCTCCTCCGGGTAGCTCAGTCTTAATTCCTCGGGGGGCAGCTGTCCCAGTGCGCCTCTGTTGTCCCTGTTTTCGAGTACATAGCAGTTATCTTTGGCTTTACCCTCCGTAACAATACTGAGGAAGCACTGGTAATGATAAGCTCCGGTGAAATCTACCATACCGCCGGCCGGGTAGTAGGGCTCTGGATTTGGGTTGTCCTGATAGTCGTAGTATCCTGGTTTACCGTGGTAATAGGTTTTTTTGAAAGCATCTGCGTAATCTTGAAAACCAGGATATTTCAAATTGCCAAAATAACCGTATTGATTACACTCAGTTGGCTCGTCTGCTATCAGCATTTCACGCGCGTAGGCTGGCATGCCCAGAATGATTTTTCTGGCGGGAACTTTTCCGGTTTGGGTGTAGTAATTGATGGCTTCCTGCAGTTCTTTTGGAGCACTCATACTTTGAGCAACGGCCTGGTCTTTTGGTGCGGCTGCGTCAAATTCACCGTGCAGGTCAAAAGCCATCAGGTCAAGCCAGTCGACACTGTTCGCAACTTTTTGCCAGTCTACCCCCTGTTTTGCCTGCCCTTTTGCTTTTTTAGCAGAAGCAACAACGGCTGTTGTCAGGTAGTAGCGTTTGTTTTTGGCTGCTTTCAGATTGTCTAGCATCACGCGCAATTGAGTGATCATCTCTGTGTATAGCTTTCCCTCGCCCTCATGCCCCTTATGACTGTCACCATGTCCATAACCAGGGTATTCCCAATCAACACTAATACCACTAAATTCAGGGTGCCCTTTAAGCCAGTTTTCGGTTGAATTGATAAAGCGATCTAAAACCCGGGGATTTGCCTTGTAGTCCCTATAAAATTCATTAAATCGCGGGGTATAGCTCCAGCCACCAATCGATGCCAGCAAAATCGTTTTATCCATCGAAGCCTTTGCGTAGTGTTTCATGTATGTGCTTGCACTGGAATTGCTGCACGCGCTTTGATCGTCAGGAAAGGCAGGACAGACGGTTGATTTTCCTGCAGCGATTCTGTCTGCCAGCGCCTCTGTGTCAACGACAGTGCCGGGCGCTCCCTGTTGCTGGTCATTTAATATAACTGTCCCGTTGTATAGTGCTTTTTTATCCTTTAGCGTTTTGTTTGTGGTAATGCCAAGGAAAGCATAAACCATATAATTAGCTGACCCGGCAGCTTCCTGTATCATTGAAAGATCCTTGACCGAAGCCCCGCCCTGCCAGTAGGACCAGCTGGAATAATAGCCACCGACCCAGGTACCGTCCGGTTTTGTTGTATCTGTAACGCAGCGTTCAACTGTACAACTCTCTTCGTGCTGAATATCTGCATCGGCAAAAATCAAATTGCTGCTATACATCAGTGCAACCGATGCAGCAATAGTCGATACATTTGTCTTTAGTTGAAGCATCCTGAGTGACCTCCAGAGCATTTGGGAAGAGTATTTTGAAGCCTCTTTTTTCGCGCAATTTTTTCGCACAATTTTTTTCGCACAAGACGTACGGGAAATGGGGAAGTGCCAGTCAGGGCAATCATTTCAGGATCGGCACAATGGATAGAAGAATTTTTTTGCTTTGAAGATAATTAATCAGGTTCGACGGCACCCTGAACAGAACAAACAGACCTGAGAAAAGATAAACAAGAAGCGGGTGAGACTGCTCATACTCAAGCAGCATTCAGTCTAGCAGAGCTTTCAGATGTAACAACTGACACTGACACCTTCATCAAAACCTCCGCGAGATACTCCATCCTTTTGCGAAGCAATAGGGTGGAGAGGAATAGCGACCAGTCTGTAAGACTGGTGCTGATTAGTAATAAGCATACCCATCGGTTTTCTGCAGCAGTGTGCAGTGTCGATACGATATGCCCTGTAGGGTTGTGCCAGCCGTTATGTTAAAGCTACCTGAGCTTCTGACAGCGACTTTGCCAACGTGAGTGCCTTGCTTCTTGCCGGAGGGAACCACCGCTTTCACGATGTCTCCTGTCTGAAAGCCTTTTACTATTTTTGCACCCTTGGCTTTGGTTCTGGGGAACCCATATTTGCTGACCCGACACATTTGTCTGGAGCCACGCCCGGTTGCCTTAATCAGCAACGGTCGCAGGCTTCGGGCAATCTTTACATCAACGCCCGTTTCTCCAACGCAGGCTGCGTCGATCCAGTGGTCTTTGCTGTATCCCTGCTGAGTGCGGTTGAACTTGGTTCTTCCGCCAGACCAGAAAGTCGTCGGCAAGCCGATGGACTTGACTGCGTTGCCTGTCGCATAGCGAGTGGCATTAGCCGCAGCAGCGTCCCTGTAACAGTTAGGACGTTGACCACCAAGCAGTTTGGTTACTTGCTTAACCCGAACCCTGTTAAGGGCTGACTTAGACTTCTTCAGACTCTCCAGCCAGGTTTCCGGCAACAGAGAGCCTTTGTCTTCGTTACACTTCCTGCAGGCAATGAACAGGTTGCCAAGACGGTTAGAACCGTTTTTTGCTCGTGGTATAAAATGCTCTACGTTCAGAATCGTGTCCTTGCTTGCCCCTTTGCAGTAGCAGCACCGATGACCGTCACGGTACAACAGGTACTCCCGCAGTTCGGTGCCAAACAACGTCCCACGCTGGTACCCAGTACCGGCAATGTTTGGGTTTTCCATGATCTGAGTGTCAAAGCGAACAGCTTCCACAGCTATGCTGGTAACCGGCACTGACCGGCAGAGGCGTTTACTCCATGTTTCTACGTTCTGGACTCGGCTGATAAGGCTTGGCGGTAGCCAGCCTTCCGGCCTTGTGCGGTTCAGAAAACGTGGTTTACGGTATCGGGTAGTCCGGTTCCGCCTTGACCTGCGGATTGCACGACGGGAGTCAAGCGACTCCTTGACCAGTTGTCCCCGATGCTGAAGGTTAGCGGCAAAGCACAGTTTTTTACCGGTTTTACCTTCAGAGACCAGGGCTATTCCGGTTGTCTTGCTACCGGGGTCGAGCTTTAACTCAACGGGTTGCAGCTCACCTCCGGCTCTCTCTTTCGGGATGATGGTGAATGGATAGCGCCTAAACACTGCCGCTTTTTTGCTGCCCAAAAGCCTTCTTGCCCTTGCAGGCGAACACGGCATTAGGGGGTGTTTGTGTTTGTCCAGAACCAGTACTTTTTGCATATCAGTTACCTTTAAGTCTCGGCTTACGCCGGTAAATATCACCTTGGCAAAGTTATGATGCGGTTTTAAACAAGCGGCACTGGCAATACTCCAATAGCCTGTTTAACCACTTGCCACAGAGCTTGGGACTGGTGAAGCATCCCAAGGTGTCTATCTATTCGCATCTAACGTAGTGCTCCACATAAGCGGAACACTAAGCCGGGTCAACTCAGAGCTTTTTCAAGCTCCTTCCAATTCAGAATGAATTGGTGGGAGTCATTGACTCTTTCATCTCTACAGTCAGAAAAAGCCGCCCAAAAGGCGGCTCATCATCACAACCGATTCTTCTTAAAATTCTCCGCCTGCTCAAATATCTCCTTATAAACCTCATCCCGACTTACCGGCGGATACCCAAACTTCGCCAGCAGCAGGATCAAATCCACCTTCAGCGAAGCCTTGATATCATCCCGGTTATTCCAGTCCGGAAAACGGGCTTTGTCGTCTACCACTTTCTTCACAGCCTGCGACAGCTCAACCAGCTTATCTTCGGGATAAGAGAAGTCATACTTCACCGCCAGCGACATCAGAATGTCGTAGAAGGCTTTCTCTTCAAAGCTGATACCCATGCCGTCAAAAGACGACATCTCCCGTTTAAGGTCTGACATCAGGTTGATGATTTCATCCGAGAAATCTTCCAGCACCTCGCTCACCAGCACATCTTCTTCCCTGCGCTCGTTGTAGCGATTCACCAGCGACTGAAACTTCTGGGTAAACTCAATACCTTTTGCCCGGTTGGTCTCCTTAAAGCCTTCAATGGCCTTGGCCAGCATTTTCTGCAACAGCTGGATTTTGGTGTGGGGCAGCTTGATCTTGTCGATTTTGGCAAGATAATCCTCATCGAAAATATCAATCTCCGCACCAGTCGCGCTCCCGGCGCTTATGGCACTTCCACCATCCCTGGCGGTCGCTCCACCTTCTCCAAGACGGAAGATTTCTTCCACACCATCGCTCTGAATCGCCTGAGCAATCAGCTCCCGAACTTTGGCGTTCATCTGTGCCGTATCCGGTGCTTCGCCCCTGGTCAGCTTAAAGACAATGGAACGCACCGCCAGATAAAAATGAATCCGGTCTCGTTCATCCCCGGTTAACAGCTCACTGCCACAACACACGTCATAAGCTGCCTTCAGACGCTTCACCAGTGCCATAAAGCGTTTTTCCAACGTGCCAAACTTCAGCACAAACTCGGCGGCATTGTTCAGGCAATTTAACTGCTCTACAGGATGACTGCCATGGATGGCGGAAATGCTGGAATTGTCGGGAACAATTCCAGTGCGACCAGAAAAATACGACGACGCATCGAACTTATGGAATATCTGCCGCAACAGGTCGAGATGGTCTTTCACCACGATCACCGACTGCTGAACATCCTCAAAATTCGCCTCATCCGCTTTCGAGAACTGCGCCAGTGCTTGGTTCATCTGGCTCTTGATGCCGATGTAATCCACCACCAGCCCCTTGTCCTTGCCGGAGAACTTGCGGTTCACCCGGGAAATGGTCTGGATCAGGTTATGTTTCTGGATCGGCTTATCAATATAAATCGTATCGAGGAACGGCACGTCAAAACCGGTCAGCCACATATCCACCACAATGGCGATTTTGAAGTTGGACTTCTCGTTTTTAAACTGGCGATCCAGCTCCTTGCGATAGTCTTTCTCTCCCCTTGAAGAGCCCAGCAGGTCATACAATTCCTTTTCGTCGTCCTTGCCACGGGTCATCACCATCTTCACCCGTTCCATGGGCTTAATCTTTTTCTTTTCTTTTTCTGAAAGCTCAACACCTTCTTCGCACTCCAGCACTTCAAACCATTGAGGGCGCAGCGTGCGAAGCTCCTTATAAAATGCCCAGGCCACCTTGCGTTCGCTGGACACAAACATCGCCTTGCCCTTCACCGTGGAACCTTCGGCAAGTCGGTTCTCGTAATGGGCGACAAAATCCCTTGCCAATGCCCGAATCCGGTCAGGATCACCCAGAATAGAGCCCATACTGGCGACCGCCTTTTTGCTCTGTTCAATCTGGTATTCGCTGGCACCCGCTTCGGCGCAGTCCTGATAATATTTCTCGATCTCCTCCAGCTTGCGGTTATCGAGAATCACCTTAGCGGCACGGCCTTCATAGACAATGCGAACGGTAATCTCATCCTTCACCGATTCGCTCATGGTGTAGCTGTCTACCACCTCACCGAACACGTCCAGCGTCGCATCAATGGGCGTGCCGGTGAAACCTACATAAGTGGCGTTCGGCAGTGACTGATGCAGATGGTAGGCAAAGCCATAAGACTTTTTCACGCCGTCTTCGGTAATGGACACCTTCTGGTCAAGGTTCACCTGGCTGCGGTGGGCTTCATCGGAAATGCAGATCACATTATCCCGTTCCGTCAGCAGCTCGGTATCTTCCGTAAACTTGTGAATGGTGGTGAGGAACACCCCGCCACTGTTACGACCTTTCAACAGCATCCGCAACTGCTCCCGGCTTTCCACCGAGACAATGGTTTCGTCGCCCATATAGGTTTTGGCATTGGTCATCTGTTTCGACAGCTGATCATCCAGATCGGTACGGTCGGTAATCAGCACAATGGTCGGGCTTTCAAAGGCGAGGCTTTTCATCAGCCGACGGGCAAGAAACTGCATGGTAAAACTCTTGCCGCAGCCGGTGGCACCAAAATAGGTGCCACCCTTACCGTCGCCTTCCGGCTTTTTGTGTAGAAGAATATGGTCGTACAGTTTGTTCACCGCATAAAACTGCGGGTAACGGCAGACAATTTTCACCTCCTGATTGGCCTTATCCGGAAAATAGATAAAGTGCCGCATCACCTGCCGCAACCGCTGCTTGTCGAACAGACCGTTCAGCATGGTATGCAGCGAATCAATGCCATCCTTTTCTATAGACTCATCTCCGGTCACCTTGCGCCAGGCATAGAAGAACTCATAGTCTGCAAACAGGCTGCCCATTTTGTTATTCACACCATCGCTGATCACGCACAGGGCGTTGTACACAAACAGCTGGGGAATATCCCGGCGATAGCGGGTGGTGAGCTGCACGTAAGCATGGTGAATATTGGCTTCATCTTCCTTAATGGCGCTCTTGAACTCGAACACCACCAGGGGCAGACCGTTGACGTATAAAATGGCATCGGGAATCCGGTGGGTTTCCCGGCCTTCAATCTTTAGCTGATTCACCAGTTTATAGATATTTCTATCCACCTGATATTCAGCTTCAGGTTCTGCCGCCATTGGTAGTTCTGGCAGCGCAGCAGCGTCAGATTCAGTAGGAAAATCAATCAGCTGGATATAAAGGTCTTTTTGTTTGGGATCTTCACGTTTAAGCAGAAAACCATCCGACAGCCATTCACAAAACTGTTTATTACTGTCGTACAAATCACTGGTCGGAAGCATGTCCAGCTGGCGAATCACTGAATCAATCTCAGCGTCGGTAATGCCTTCACGTTTATACTGCCTTGCCAGAAAAGCCTGCAGGTCATCCTTAATCAGAACCTCTTCCGGCTGCCGGTTGAGCTGTGAACCGGGAACATAAGGGTAGCCCTGCTCTCCCAGTAACTGAATAATCGCTTGTTCAAGGCGTTCTTCTGTGAACTTCATAACATCTTCCATCGTGGTACTACCGAATCACTCATTAGAAGAGCGCAAAAAACATTTTAGACTCCTCTATGGTGTTAGAGGAGTTTGGAAACTCTTCAAATAACTTAGAAGAGCCTAAAATAAAAAATAGGCTCCTCTAAGGTTTTATGGGAGTCCGCAGACTCCTCAAACCACAGCCGCCCTTCTACCAGAACCTGGCTGCAACTCCTGAATATCCTTATATTTCTCACCATCTTTGGTAAGGCCCGCTTCCTGTTCCAGCACCTCATCCACCGTCGCCTGAGTACCTTCGATTTTGGAAGACAACACGGCTTCCTGAGTCGTCAGGGGAGATAGCATCACCGCCGGATTAGGAATCCCCTGCAATAAACCGTCGTAACTAGCCAGTGCGGCATTCGCTTCACCCACCAGAGAGAATAACTGGCGGTAATCAAGATTATCCAGAGGCAAGTCATCCGGCTGGTAAGGGGTCATACCTGTTCTCCTGGTCGTTCTAACATCGCTTGTTCAAGGCGTTCTTTTGTGAACTTCATACTGTCCTGTTGAACTCTCCGGAAATACCGGAAGGTTCACTCCTCTGTTTCCTGATTCGTTTCTCTATTAGCAAGTGCTAGCCATTCACGCTGAAGTTGTTCCTGAAGCTCCTGTTCGCTGGGCAGGTAATCCAGGTATTTGGACGCAAAAAGTTGTTTGCTGTCCGTCAGTACCGAATACTTTGCCACCGCCTCGCTTTTTTCGCTGCACAGAATCAGGCCGATGGTGGGGCTATCGTGGTGCTGGTCATAGATGCGGACATACGTATCCATCTGCCCTACATCCTGATGGGTAAGTTTGCCTATTTTCAGGTCAATCAGCAGGAAACATTTGAGCTTGAAGTTGTAGAACACCAGATCAAGGTAGAAGTCCTGATCTTCTGTGCTGATACGCTGTTGCCGTTCCACAAAGGCAAAGCCTTTGCCCAGCTCCAGCAAAAAGGATTGTAGGTTATTGATCAGGGCTTGCTCTAACCTGGTTTCCTGAAAAGGGCCACAGGGCAGATTTAAAAAATCGAGAATATAAGGATCGCGTAAATAGTCTTCAGGTTTTTCAGCGAGAGCTGATGTTTTTTCGGCAGCTTCATCCAGAACAGGCTTGAGATTTTGTTTATGATGCTGGGTAGCCAGCAGTCGCTCGTAGTAGAGCTTGCACACCTGCCGGTCCAAAGCCCTGGCACTCCAGTTCTGGTCAATGGCTTCCTGCATATACCAGTCACGAGCCAAAGGGTTGTCGATGCGAATCAGGCGGCGATAATGGGTCCAGCTCAAATTATGACGCAGTGCGTCATAATTTGGAAAAGCCAGATAGAACCGGCGCATATTGCTCAAATTGCTGGTATCAAAGCCTTTGCCAAATTCTTTAGTTAATTGCTGTGACAGAGTTTTAAGCTGCTGTTTACCGTATTCTGAGCGGCCTTTCCCCTGCTGCTCATCCTCAACAATCAACCGCCCCACCTGCCAGTAAGCCTGAACCATGGTTTGGTTAACGGTGCGTTTCAGGCTTTGCCGGGCTTCTGTCGTCACACTACGGATGGCTTGAAACAGTGGCCAACGGTCAGGCGTGGGCGATTGATCGGTCATAAAGTCACCTTATACGACAGTGGTTTTATCTTGTTGTCGGGCTTCGCTCATTTCTGGAGGAAGGCGGAGTTCGCCGGAGATGAGTTTGGGGAGAAGGGTGTCCCGGAGTTTGGCAAGCTGATTCACTTCTTTCTGAATTGAAACAATCCGCTGAAAGTAAGGTTTGGCAATCTTGTCATACTGATTCAGAACGGCTTCATTAGGCATAAGAAACGGAATTTCTCTGAAGTTCTTTTTACTGATCTCAAGGAACGTACTGCCATTAGCCCGTGATACGACTTCTTCCATGTTGGCTTCTGCCCAACTCAGAAGATATTCACTACTAAAAGCGTCGTTGGGCTTCATAGCAATAATTCCCTGATTCACAGAAACAGGAATGTCATTAATTAACACTGATAAACCCCCGGCTATGCCGGGGAGACTCTCATAGGTTTAACCGTAGCGACAGTAGCTAACCTTCAGTTTCCGACCAAGAAAATTGAAGGTAAAACCAATGAGAGACTACAAGAGTTTGGCTCATACGCGTTGGGATTGTAAGTACCATATTGTCTTTATCCCAAAGAGAAGACGAAAGGTAATCTATGGGAATTTGAGAAAGTTTCTCGGAGAAATATTTCATGAGCTTGCCAGAAGGAAAGGCTGCAAAATTCTCGAAGGGCATTTGATGTCTGATCATGTTCACATGTGCATCAGTATTCCACCCAAATATCCGGTATCTCATGTCGTTGGATATCTGAAAGGAAAGTGTGCAATAGAGATTGCGAAAAATTTCAAAGGCAAGCAGCGTAACTTTAACGGAGAGCATTTTTGGGCAAGAGGTTACTTTGTCTCAACAGTAGGACTTGATGAAGAAGTGGTTCGGGCATATATCCGAGATCAAGAAAAGAATGATGGAAATAGAGATCAGTATGATCTTGACTGGTAAGCGCCCTTGGGCGCAATAAAAGCCCTTAGAGGGCGTAATCTGATAAGCCTCCGGCTATGCCGGAGGTCAGTTAACTGCCAGATAGCCAATAGGTGCCCGTGAGGACATCAGCACAGTTCCTTCCGGTAATTGTCCCGAACTTATCTTTGCAACACCCGCATCGGTCAAATGTCTCTCGGTTCCAAGGAGTGCTTTGCTGGTCAACAAAGACATATCCTTTGGTGTACAGAAAGCATGCGTCCCGTCTACCCAGAAGGCATCCTCTTTTGTTCTTGGTGTACCCCCGCCAACATTTTCAATGACTTTGCCGATCTGCTGAACCTCCCACCCCTCCGGAATCCACCCCATCTCAGCATCAAACACAAAGGATGCGGGAAACAGCTGGCGGATAGCTTCCGGCAGCGGTGTAGGCGCCTCATCACTGGCTCGCAGAGCCTGGCGCTGTTCGGCACGTTTTTGCAGAGGTTCGGGAATGGTGTTGCCCGCCGCCAGTACGTTATCGATCACCGGATCAAAATCCACAAACCAGCTTTTAAACAGGGCTTGCGCCATGTTTTCGAGGGTTTGGTTGGTTTGGCGGTTGAGTTGGATTTTGTCGTCTAGGTCAGCAAGAGCTCGACCAATTCTACGCTGCTCAGCTTTATCTTCAGTTGTGTAAACCTCGTATGGGTAAACAGCATTTCGGTTCAGAGACTTCTGAGCGCTACCTGAGTTGAACTGATCGAAATCTATTGTTTGAAGAAAGTAATAGATGTAGAGCGGATCATTGTCTTTGAAGTCTGTTATGTAGAGGCAAGTATTCAGCGGCCAATAATCTTCAGCTGAGAAGTTAACCTCTCCCATTGAATTGCCACTACGACCAATAACAACACCCGGACCAGAAGTCTTTGCTTCATTGTGGTAACCAGTTATGCCGGAGGAACCCATTATTGGAATTGAGCCATTAACACGATTCTGAGCCGGTAAATCATGTCCCCTTTGCAGGGCGATAAGGTCTCCAAGAGGTTTTGTTACCCACTCACTCACCATAACCCAACACCTCCAGATTCCCACGAATCACAGCATCCAGCTTCTCCGCATCCTGCATCTGCTGGTAAAGGGTCTGGCTCAGTTCCTTCATCTTTGTTTCAAAGGGAATTCCATCGTCTTCTATCTCGGCAGCACCCACATAGCGCCCCGGGGTCAGCACGAAGTCGTTGGCTTTAATCTCTTCCAGCGTGGCTGCTTTGCAGAAACCGGGAATATCTTCGTACTCCATTGGATTCCCGCCTTCGCGGGAATGACGGGTAGAGCGCCATGCATGGTAGGTGTCGGTTATTTTGGCAATATCTTCCGTGGTCAGTTCTTTATTGGTGCGGCTGACCATAGAACCCATCTGGCGGGCATCAATAAACAGGGTTTCTTCTTCACGGCTTTTATAGCCATGCTCGGTATCTGTTTTCTTGTTCTTGGTCAGGAACCACAGGCACACCGGAATCTGGGTGGTGTAGAACAGCTGCCCCGGCAGGGCGATCATGCAATCTACAAGATCGTTTTCAATAATCTTCTGACGAATAGACCCTTCGCCACTGGTGTTGGAACTCATGGAACCGTTCGCCAGCACAAAACCAGCGGTGCCGTTGTCCGACAGTTTGGAGATCATGTGCATGATCCAGGCGTAGTTGGCGTTGCCGGTGGGCGGGGTTTCATAACCGTCCCAGCGTGAATCGTCGCTGAGTTCGCTGGCCTGCCGCCACTGCTTCTGGTTAAACGGCGGGTTCGCCATAATAAAGTCAGCTTTCAGGTCCGGGTGCTGGTCTTTAAAGAAGGTGTCGCCCGCCACATCGCCCAGGTTTGCAGCAATGCCCCGAATCGCCAGGTTCATTTTCGCCAGCTTGTAGGTCGTGCTGGTGTATTCCTGCCCGTAGATGGAGATATCCTTGCGGTTACCCTTATGGCTGTCCACAAACTTGATGGACTGCACAAACATACCGCCGGAACCGCAGCACGGGTCATAAATCTTGCCTTTGTACGGCTCAATCATTTCCGCAATCAGCGTCACCACCGACTTGGGCGTATAGAACTCGCCCCCGCCCTTACCTTCACTGGCGGCAAATTTGCCGAGGAAGTATTCATAGACACGACCCACCAGATCTTCTTCGGTCATATGGCATTCATTCGCCATGGTCTCAATGTTGTTGATGGTATCAATCAGCGCCGACAGCTTGGAGCCATCCAGCCCCAGACGGGAGAAGTAGTTATCCGGCAATGCGCCTGCCAGCTGCGGGTTGTTCTTCTCGATATCGTGCAGGGCGGTATCAATTTTCACCGCAATATCGTTCTGCTTGGCGTGTTTCAGCACAAACGACCAGCGACTTTCTTCCGGCAGATAGAAAACGTTCTCCATGGTGTAAAAGTCCACCATATCCACAAAGTCAGCGCCGTATTCGTTCCCGATCATAGCCCTGCGATCTTCAAACTTGTCACTGATGAATTTCAGGAAGATCAGGCTTAAGACGATGTGCTTGTATTCAGAAGATTCAACGCTGCCTCGCAGCTTGTTGGCGGAGTCCCAGAGGGTTTCTTCGAAGCCTTTCTTTGATGAAGGGGAGGCTTTTTTTGCAGGTTTTTTAGCCATGTCTGAGGTACTGCTAAATTTGAAATTGCCGTCATGGTATGTGGGGGTTAAGAGGTGCGTCAATACTGATTCATCACTGTCTTCGGATATCTGAATTTATACTTTATCTGTCGTGTTTTATGGTTCGCTATGAATATCTCTCCTGACACAGGGGGACTCTGAATGTGCCTGCCGCACACCCGGAGCTTGCAAGTAGTTAGCTTGCTTTCAGAAAGGAAAATGAAGAGAGGGAAAAGCCCTCTCTTCGCTGTAATCAGGAGTAATAATGGACAAGGTAGCTTGTAAGACCGTTGATCAGCATCTGAACCGACAGCATGATCAGGATCATACCCATCAGGCGCTCAATGGCGAAGACACCGCGATTGCCCAGTAGCTTCATAATGCGATTAGAGAAGATAAGAATTGCAGAACTGGTAAACCAGGCAATGAGCAATGCGCCAAGCAGGGCAATTTCTTGTCCGGGGTTTTGGTTACCCATCAAAATCAACGTGGCCAGAATGGAAGGTCCGGCAATCAGGGGCGTTGCCATTGGCACAATGAAAGGCTCGCCATCAGGTGTATCTCCCATAATGCCGCCACCACGGGCAGGAGGGAATACCATTTTTAGCGCTATTAGAAAAAGTATAACGCCACCTGCGATGCTCACTGCTTCCTGATCAAGACTGAGCAGTGCCAGCACGTTATCGCCTATGAAAAGGAAGACAACAAGTATCGACAAAGCGATCAGTAGCTCTCGAATCAGAACCTTGGTTCTCCGTTCTTCGGGGACATGCTTAAGGGCTGATATAAAGATTGGCATGTTGCCGAGGGGATCCATTATCAGGAATAAAAGTACCGCTGTAGAAAATATATCCATCAGGTTAAAGCCGCAATAGAAATAAAGAATGGCGGACTATAGTAGCAGTATTTTTAGCAGTTTCTCAGCCTGTTGCAGGCTGGCTGGGGGGATGATTTTCAGGTTGGTTTGGTGAATTAGTACACGCGCATAGTATATGTACTATTTTGCGATCAAGCTGAAAGTGTTGGCGATTGTGAGTCGTTAAATCGCCAAATTTTGCTGGTGTATCAGAAAAGCGAGTCTTGCCTTTTTATCTTTAACTGAACCATGACTGATTTCGGAGCTGGTTTCGGCCTGAGTTTCACGAGGCTTTTCAGTCTTCAGGTTGCTTTTACTGATGTCCTGCATTTTTGTTTGCTGGTCTGCCACCATAAGGGCAGTCTGACTTATCTCGCTGCCTGACGCAGAACTGGGAGTGATTGGCTGGCTCATGACGACATCTCCAAAATCATTCTTGATTTCACAAGCATAGGGAGCCATTTAGAGAGCGTCTGTAAGACTATGGGCTAAATCTTAATAAAGTGAATATTAAATTATTTTTAATTCTTTTCAGTAATATATTCATCCTTCAATTTTACGTAATTGGCTGCACTGTAGGAAAAGAAGCTGATTTCCTGTTCGGTCAGCGGACGAACCATTTTGGCCGGATTGCCTTTATAGAGGAAACCACTCTGCAGTCGCCTGCCCGGAGGTACCAGGCAGCCGGCTGCCACCAAAACTTCTTCTTCAACCACTGCACCGTCCATCACGACAGAGCCAAGACCAATCAGACACCGGTCATGAAGAGTGCATCCGTGCAGGGTGACGCTGTGGCCAACGGTAACATCGCTGCCAATAGTCAGGGCATGACCTTTGGGGTTGTAATGGCTGGCGTGAGTAATGTGCAGAACTGAGCCATCCTGAATGCTGGTGCGTTCACCAATTCGAATGCTGTTCATATCTCCCCGAACAACACTCATGGGCCATATCGAGCTGTCTTTGCCAATCTCCACATCGCCAATGACTAAGGCTGTCGGATCGATAAACACTCCTTTGCCGGTAACCGGCGTTTTCCCTCTGAAGGTTCTTATGGCAGGGTTCATGGCGTATCTCGCTCTGGTACTGAAGATTAGAATTCGGTTTTTAACTATTCTATCAGGCTATCTGTCTTTTATTGGCCCAAAGACGTATAAACAGTCAGGAGTGAGGGAAAGTTTAAACGGTCGGTACTCCGGATGCTTGAAATAGCGTTCTGTTGTACCCATTGTGATGAATAAGAACAGATCAGAGAGTATTACACATGAGCAACCCGCTGCTTCAGTCTTCCGAACTGCCTCCTTTTTCAAAGATCAATCCTGAGCATGTGCAGCCAGCGGTTGAAACCATCATTAAAGAAAATGAGCAGGCAATAGAATCGTTACTGGCAAAGACAACCCGTTTCAGCTGGCAATCTTTACAGGAACCCATGGATATTCTGGCTGATCGTCTTAATCAGGCATGGTCTCCGGTAGGCCACATGAATGCCGTGGTGAACAGTGATGAGTTGCGCGATGCTTACAACGCCTGTCTGCCCATTCTGTCCGAGTATTCTACACGCATTGGGCAAAATCAGGCTTTGTATGAAGCCTATCGCAACATTGCGGAAGCGGATGATTTCAAGCAGCTCGACAAAGCTCAGCAGAAAGTCATCAATGACTATCTAAGAGATTTCAAACTGGCCGGCGTTGCCCTGCCTGAAGACAAAAAAGCCCGTTACGGCGACATCCAGAAAGCGCTGTCTGAGCTGACTAGTAAATTCTCCGACAATGTGCTGGACGCCACCATGGCGTGGTCAAAGCTGATTACCGATGAAGATGAATTAAAAGGGTTGCCGGAGTCGGCACTGGCGGGGGCACGTCAGCTGGCTGAGGCAAAAGGCCACGATCAGGGCTGGATGCTGAACCTCGACTTTCCAAGCTTCTTCCCGGTTATGACCTACTGCGATAACCGCGAACTGCGTGAAGAAGTTTACACTGCTTTCTGTACCAGGGCTTCTGATCAGGGACCCAATGCGGGTGAGTTTGATAACGGCGAAAACATTAAAAATATCCTGAAGCTTCGCCATGAACTGGCGCAACTGCTGGACTTTGATAATTATGCTGAATACTCCCTGGCTACTAAGATGGCTGAAACACCAGACCAGGTGGTGGCTTTTCTGGAAGACCTGGCGGTACGCAGCAAACCTCAGGCAGAAAAAGAGCTGGCAGAACTGAAAGCTTTTGCCAAAAAGGAATATGGTGCCGATGACCTGCAGGCGTGGGACATTGGTTACTACGGCGAAAAACTGCGGCAGAACCGTTATGCCATATCTCAGGAAGAGTTGCGCCCGTGGTTCCCCGCAGAGAAAAGCATTGATGGTATGTTTGCCGTAGTCGGGAAGCTATTTGACATCACCTTTGAAACGGTGACCGATGTGGATGTCTGGCACAAAGATGTGCGCTTCTACAATATTAAACGCGATGGCGTGGTGATTGGTCGTTTCTATCTTGATCTCTATGCCCGTGAACACAAACGTGGTGGCGCCTGGATGGACGAATGTCGTGTACGTCGCAGAGCGCCCGGTCAGGAAAACGTGCAGCTGCCCGTCGCTTACCTGACCTGTAACTTTACGCCTCCTGTTGGTGATAAGCCTGCACTGTTGACCCACGACGAAGTGGTTACCCTGTTCCATGAATTTGGTCATGGCCTGCATCACATGCTGACGAAAGTGGATTACTCTCCAGTGTCAGGCATCAACGGGGTGGCATGGGATGCCGTTGAATTGCCAAGCCAGTTTATGGAAAACTGGTGCTGGGAAGAAGAAGGTCTGGCACTCATTTCCGGACATCACGAAACCGGTGAGCCTTTACCCCGTGAAATGCTGGATAAACTGCTGGCCGCTAAAAATTTCCAGTCTGCCATGATGATGGTGCGTCAGCTGGAGTTCTCCCTGTTTGACTTTAAACTGCACAAGAATTACGCAGAAGGCAAAGCGGTTGAGGAAGTATTGAGTGAAGTGCGAGAGCAGGTTTCAGTTGTAATTCCACCGACTTTCAATCGCTTCCAGCACAGCTTCAGCCACATTTTTGCTGGCGGTTATGCGGCAGGTTACTACAGCTACAAGTGGGCTGAGGTGTTGTCGGCTGATGCGTTTTCCCGCTTTGAAGAAGAAGGCATTTTTAACCGTGAAACCGGTGAGTCTTTCCTGAATGAAATTCTGGAGAAAGGCGGCTCTGCTGAACCCATGGAACTGTTTGTAAACTTCCGTGGTCGTGAGCCTGAGATTGATGCCCTGTTGCGTCACAGCGGTATTGCCTGACTTTTTCTGGCGTAGACAATCCAGAACTTACCCGCTGTCTGGAGGCAGTCGGGTAGAGTGAGTCGCTAGTGACTGGACTGGGATTGGCGAATGAGCAGCTCTAACTGGTCGAAACGTTTGTCGATCTGGTCGAAACGTTTATCGTGCTGGTCGAGGCGTTTGTCGATCTGGTCGAAGCGCTTGTCGTGCTGGTCGAGGCGTTTGTCGATCTGGTCGAAGCGCTTGTCGTGCTGATCGAAGCGCTTATCGTGCTGGTCGAGGCGTTTGTCGATCTGGTCGAAGCGCTTGTCGTGCTGATCGAAGCGCTTATCGTGCTGGTCGAGGCGTTTGTCGATCTGGTCGAGGCGTTTGTCGATCTGGTCGAAGCGCTTATCGTGCTGGTCGAGGCGTTTGTCGATCTGGTCGAAACGCTTGTCGTGCTGGTCGAGCCGTTCGTCAACTCGTTTAAATCCGGCGAGGGTTGCTTCTGCCAGTGCGCCAACAGCGGACTCCAGCCTGTCCATTCTGCGCTCTTGCTGATCAAACCTGACACGATTCTCACGCTGATTTTCCAAGACTATCTGCTGTGTCTCAGCAGTGATATTTATCAGTTTGCGGACTGCATCATCCAACGTTTCAAATTTTTCTTCTAACGACGATACTCTGGCTTCAAGGCTCATACTGCATACCGCTCTGTTTTATTGTTCGGGCTTTGAGCATAGCAGATGATTACTCAAACCTCTGGCCTTACAAAGATAAATACTATAGCCTGCACCGTAGCTGTATAGCGGAGCATCACTTATGACAATAAAACGGTTTATAGCCGGAGCAGTTTGCCCTGCCTGCGGCGTTCAGGACACTGTACGGTTTTTTCAGAAAGAAGACTTTGATATCAGGGAGTGTGTTGACTGCGGTTTTTCTGATGAAGTTCAAAACAAGCCTGCTCTGGTGGGAGAGCTTCCGGAAACCAGGGTCTCCCACGAAGGCGAAGGCAGGCATAACACTTTAAATGAAGACCAGAACGTTCAGGTGGTTCGTATACTGGACAACTAATGTCAGGCTGCAGAAGTAAACTTCAGGTCAATGCCCATCTGATGGGGCATACAGTTCCATTTCGACCAGGTGTTAACCCACTCTTCCGGGTCTCTCTGGCTGATAAACTGCTGGCATTTATCGGGATTGAAAATGGTCTGGGAACGCATCATATGTCGTACTGTCTGCGCCACAATTGAATCCAGTTCATTGCCAAACTTTTCTCCCAGAATGGCGTGGATGATCAGGTTGGGCCAGGTCATATTCATGGGGATCAGAGTGCTGCCGGTTTTTGCCAGCCAGGTATCATTGACTTCTTCAATCAACCGGTGGGCAAAATAGGATTTTTCCAGTAGCTCATACATATCAATGTCTGATCGTGACTGAAGGACAGGAGCCATAAAGTTTTCATTGATGATATCCAGGAACGGATAGATAAAGCTTTCAATTCCCAGTTCTTCAGAGGCTTTTTCAAGCGTTCTCAGAAAGTCGGGAACATGGTCTATGTATTCAGCTACGAACTTCAGCAGAGTTTCGCATGCGTTTTTTTCAGGTAGTTCTATGGTGTGGTGCAGCTGGTTGAGCTGCTTTTTCACCAGTGAACTTAAATGCATGCTCTGTGCTTCGTGCTCTCTTGCGTGATCGATAAGATCGCTGATCGCCTGCACGTCCATTTGTGCCTCCATTAACAGTGGCTGATACTGACTGATGATGAGATAATTGACCATACAGACAGACTCAGCACAAGCAATTTTAAATATCCCTTTTTCATAAAAAATATTAATTTTAGAATCAAAAAATAAAATAAAAAAATGCCTTGTTTTATAAGCTATTTCATGTTTTTCGAAGCAGTTGTGCAGTCAAAAAAATGACACACAAAATATGCTGAAATTGTTCATATCTTCATTGCTTTTCACTAAAGTGGCCTGAGGAAATTTCTCCTGAAAAAAACAAGAAATGAATGCAATGGATTTCTTGTCGTTGTGACTTTGTTAATAATGAGTTCCAGATCGTTTTTGACTGGCATGGTGATTTCTGACAAGTGTGTATGAAGGAATTGAAATGTCATTATTACAGGGCATTGAACGTCCTTTGTCGTTTGCTTTCAGTCTGGTTTTTACCATGAAAATTTTCTTTCTTCATTGTGGTGATCAGGAGAAAATGTGCTGGAATAATTTCCTTTTTTTTATCCATGTTGTTTAATGGAGTTCTGGGACTATACTCTTTGGATCATTATTGTCAGATCCTAGGGGTATGTATTGCAGGGTGTTCCTGCGATTTGGGTTTAGCAAGCCGGGGTACAGATTGACACCTGTTTTACCCGGGTACTCAGGCACTAATGTCTTGGTAGCTTATAAGCAGCTAACTAGGGTGTAGTTAATTTGCAGTGTCCAGGTAGTGTGACCTTGTCTTCTAATTGTGAAGGCGTTTTGATAAATGGTCGCTCTTGCATAGAAATTTACCCTTTACCACGGTTTTGAATTCCGCTGGTTGGTGTGTGGGGAAAGCGTTTTTCAAGCAAGATGCTCTAATGACCAGGATAGGTCGAAAAGGACAATAACAGAATCAGTTCATGACGTTTTTTGACTGATTCACACCTCTGAATGCAGGGCTCTGGGTCTGCTCAATAATAATAAGAAGTTTCCGCCTCAACTTTCTGAGACCGAGTGCGGATCGTCAGGGGATGTAAGGGAATGATGCAGCACATGCGAGCACTTTTTCTTCTTGCTGCCGGTTTTCTTGGTAGCTTGTTGCCCGTACGCCTGATGGCGGACTGGCAGGTCAACATGACTGAGGGGGTGACGGCTATCAGCCGTTCCATCTACGGTCTTCACATGACCATTTTCATCATTTGTGTCGTTATTGGCGTACTGGTGTTTGGTGTCATGTTTTATTCAATCATCATGCACCGGAAGTCCCGTGGCGTTAAGCCGCAGCATTTTCACGAAAGCACGCTGGTTGAAATTGCCTGGACCACGATTCCATTCCTCATTCTGGTTTTAATGGCTATTCCTGCCACCAGAACCCTCATAGACATTTACAACACTGATGAAGCCGAAGTGGATATTAAAATCACGGGCTACCAGTGGAAGTGGCAGTACGAATATCTGGGAGAAGGCGTTTCATTCTTTAGTAATCTGTCGACGCCGCAAGAACAGATTTACAACGTCCGCAACAAAGAAAATAACTACCTGCTGGAAGTGGATGAACCACTGGTATTGCCCGTTGGTCAAAAGGTTCGTTTTCTTGTTACCGCCGCAGACGTTATCCATTCCTGGTGGGTTCCGGCTTTTGCCGTTAAGCGCGACGCTATTCCCGGATTTATTAACGAAGCCTGGACCAAAATTGAAAGGCCCGGCATTTACCGTGGGCAATGCGCCGAACTGTGCGGTAAGAATCACGGCTATATGCCCATTGTCGTGGATGCCAGAACCCCCGAGGACTTTAATGCCTGGCTTGTGGAAAAAAGACAGGAAGCAGAAAAGGTCAGACAGTTAACTCAGGAAAACTGGGACATGGATAAGTTGATGAAGCTGGGCAAAACCACTTACGAAAAAATCTGCGCAGCCTGTCATCAGGTGGGCGGAGAGGGAATGCCTCCATTGTTCCCGGCATTAAAAGGAGCCGATATGACGGTTAAGGCTGATGGGCTTGAAGGCCATGTTGATATCGTTATGAACGGCAAAAAAGGGTCAGCTATGCAGGCATTTGCCAACCAGCTGAATGAAGCCGAGCTGGCCGCCGTTATTACTTATGAGCGAAACGCCTGGGGCAATAACACCGGTCAGATTGTCACTCCAAAACAGATTCTTGAGTACAAGAAGACAGGAGAGCTGAAACCAGACGACAGCGCCAAACCCGCAGCAAGCCAGCAGCAAGCTGCTCTTGATAAGCAAGCATCGCCGTGAGGACGCCATCATGACCGAACAGACACTTGAACATCACGACGATCACCACCACGGTCCGGCAAAAGGCTTAATGCGCTGGGTGCTGACCACCAACCACAAAGATATTGGCTCGATGTATTTGTGGTTCAGTTTCATCATGTTTCTGACGGGGGGCGCCATGGCAATGGTTATCCGGGCAGAACTGTTTCAGCCAGGATTGCAGATAGTCGAGCCGGCATTTTTTAACCAGATGACCACCATGCACGGGCTGATCATGGTGTTTGGTGCGGTTATGCCTGCTTTTGTCGGGCTGGCGAACTGGATGATTCCGATGATGATTGGTGCGCCTGATATGGCGTTGCCAAGAATGAATAACTGGAGTTTCTGGATTCTGCCGTTTGCTGCCCTGATGCTGGTCAGTACTCTGTTTATGGAAGGTGGCGGCCCTAACTTTGGCTGGACTTTCTATGCGCCGCTGTCCACGGATTACTCTCCTCCATCAACCACCTTTTTTATCTTTGCTATTCACATGCTGGGTATCTCGTCGATTATGGGAGCGATCAACATCATCGCCACCATTCTCAATCTGCGGGCTCCCGGTATGACCATGATGAAAATGCCTCTGTTTGTCTGGACCTGGCTGATCACTGCCTACCTTCTGATAGCAGTGATGCCCGTGTTGGCAGGTGCTGTGACCATGATGCTAATGGATATACATTTTGGCACCAGCTTCTTTAATGCCGGCGGCGGTGGTGACCCGGTACTGTTTCAGCATATCTTCTGGTTCTTCGGACATCCGGAAGTGTACATCATGATACTGCCGTCGTTTGGTATCGTGTCTGCAATCATCCCTACCTTTGCCCGCAAGCCGCTGTTTGGTTACACGTCAATGGTCTACGCCACCAGTAGCATTGCATTCCTGTCGTTTATTGTCTGGGCGCATCACATGTTCACAGTGGGGATTCCGCTGGTGGGTGAACTGTTCTTTATGTATGCCACCATGCTGATTGCTGTGCCAACAGGCGTGAAGGTTTTCAACTGGGTAACCACTATGTTTCGTGGTGCCATGACCTTTGAAACGCCCATGCTGTTT
The DNA here is from genome assembly GCF_025562715.2 of Endozoicomonas gorgoniicola. Lineage (NCBI taxonomy): Bacteria > Pseudomonadati > Pseudomonadota > Gammaproteobacteria > Oceanospirillales > Endozoicomonadaceae > Endozoicomonas > Endozoicomonas gorgoniicola. The sequence goes on along the minus strand of NZ_JAPFCC010000001.1, from coordinate 4,986,528 downwards.
GCCATTGCTTTTGTGGTGTTGTTCACCATCGGTGGTTTCTCCGGGCTGATGCTGTCCATTGCACCGGCCGATTTCCAATACCATGATACTTACTTTGTGGTGGCACACTTCCACTATGTTCTGGTGCCCGGTGCTATTTTCGCCATCTTTGCCGCTACGTATTACTGGCTTCCCAAGTGGACCGGTCACATGTACGACGAAACGCTGGCAAAAACGCACTTCTGGTTGTCGTTTATTGGCATGAACCTGACATTTTTCCCAATGCACTTTGTTGGTCTGGCCGGCATGCCCAGACGAATTCCTGACTACGCCCTGCAATTTGCCGACTTTAATCAGATTGCCAGCCTGGGTGGTTTTTTGTTTGGGACCACACAGCTGTTGTTTCTGTTCATTGTTCTCAAGTGCATCCGTGGAGGTAAAAAAGCGGAAGCTCAGGTCTGGGAAAGCGCTGAAGGTCTGGAGTGGAGTCTGCCCTCCCCGGCACCCTACCACACCTTTACGACACCTCCTGATGTGAAGTAAGGCAAGGGTTGCCATATGACTGAGAAGGATAAAACCAAGGAAGAAAAAGTCGTCGATCTGTCAAAACGAACCATGCTGCGCACTGGACTGGTTGCGGGTGGTATGTTTGGTTTTGGCTTTGCCATGGTTCCGATCTACGACGTTTTCTGCAAAGTCACAGGGTTGAATGGCAAGACGGACCCGAACCCTTATACCGGCAAAGCGGTGATGGACACCAGTCGCATTATCAAAGTGCAGTTTGTGGCAACGAAAAATGCAGGGATGAGCTGGGACTTTCATCCGAATATTTCTGAAGTCGAAGTGCATCCGGGCCAGGTAGGAGAACTCAGCTTTTTCGCTCGTAACCCGACCAGTAAAAGAATGATCGGCCAGGCAATACCCAGTGTAACGCCATTTCAGGCCACCAATTATCTGCACAAGGTGGAATGTTTCTGCTTTACCACCCAGACCCTTGATGCAGGTGAAGAAAAAGTCATGCCGCTGAGAATTATTGTGGATCAGGAATTACCCCGGCATATCACCAAACTAACCCTGTCGTACACTCTGTTTGATGTGACGACCATGGGGGAAAGGACGCTGAAGTCTTGAGGAGAGTTTAATGGCTGACGAAGGTAGCTATTACGTTCCGGCACAGAGCAAGTGGCCAATCATAGCCTCTGTCGGCATGTTTCTGACGCTTGCGGGTGCAGGCATGATGATGAACGATATGTCTGCCGGTGTGAAAGATTCTAATGCACACTACGTGTTGTTTGGTGGTGCGCTGATTATGGCTTATATGCTGTTTGGCTGGTTTGGCAATGTGATCAGTGAGTCTCATGCCGGTCTCTACAGCCCTCAGATGGACCGGAGTTTTCGTTGGGGGATGAGCTGGTTTATTTTCTCGGAAGTCATGTTCTTCTTCGCTTTTTTCGGTGCGTTGTTTTACATTCGAATGTTCGCAATTCCCTGGCTGGGTGGTGAAGGGCATGGGGAGATGACGAATCAGCTGTTATGGCCGGAATTTACCGCCGAATGGCCTTTGATGAAAACACCGGATAATGAAACCTTTCCTGGTCCTGGCGCGATTGTAGACCCTTTTCATCTTCCGCTTCTGAACACGCTGCTGCTGGTGACTTCCAGCATTACTCTGACCATTGCCCATCACGCCTTGCGTAAAGATGAGCGTACCAAAGTTAAAATATGGCTGTTGGCCACCCTGATACTCGGTTTTGCGTTTTTGTTCTTTCAGGCGGAAGAATACATTGAGGCATATAACGAGCTGGGATTAACCCTCAGTGCGGGTATTTATGGTTCCACCTTCTTTATTCTGACGGGATTCCACGGGGCGCATGTAACCCTTGGGGCGCTGATGCTGACCGTTATGTTTTTCAGAATTCTCAAAGGTCATTTTGAGCCTGAAAAGCACTTTGCCTTTGAGGCAGCCTGCTGGTACTGGCACTTTGTGGATGTTGTCTGGATCGGGCTGTTTATCTTTGTCTATCTGCTGTGATAAACATAGCTATTGATACGATGAGTTTACCGGTATAACCAGGGGGCATTGCTGTGAATATCACCGTGCAGCCATGCCAACACAATGATCAGCATGATCAGAGCAGTCAGGGTGATACGTACCGTCAGGGAGTTAACAAGCCTGGCTGATCCGCTTCGGTCAGTGATAAGGTAGTAAAGTCCCCGAGCCAGGCAGACGAGTACGGCGAAGAAAAGAATAAGAATAATAATTTTTAACCACATACCAGACTTCCATTGCTTAAATTAGAGCTGAACGAGTTCTTGTACGAAAGCTTTAAGAGCCTCGTAAGAGGCTAAGAAAAAAGCATAACAGTGGAACTGGATTGAGCACCAGATGTTGAAGTATAGAATCAAGCTGTCGCTGTTGGTGATGCTGTTGCTGCCCTTGCTGATATCCCTTGGGCTATGGCAGTTTTCCCGCTATGAGCAAAAGCTGGAACTTGAACAGATGCTGGCTGAGCGCGTGGCGATGCCTCCCCTGTTTTACTCAGACGTAAAACGCTTTCCTGATCCCATGTATCTCCCTGTTAAAGTACAGGGACGGTTTGACGCTTCCCGCTATTTTTTACGTGACAATCAGGTCTATGCCGGACTGGCAGGGTATGAGCTGATTATGCCTTTTACGACAACTGACGGACAGTCGCTGCTGGTTAACCGGGGTTGGCTGGGCAGTGAATCCAGAATGGTATTGCCCGACGTTAAAACGCCTGAAACTGTAGTTGAACTAATGGGAATGCTTTATAGACCTCTGGGAAAAGCCTTCACTCTGGGTGAAGATATCTGGGCCGAATCATGGCCCAAGCGCATCCAGACGCTGGACTTCCAAAAAATAAAAACAGCATTAAACCTTGAAATCCCATCTATGTTGTTGGTTCTGGATGATCAGCAGCCGGGGGCTTTACAGGTTCGTCCGGTCACGATGAAAACGACATCCGGCAAGCACCTTGGTTACTCATTTCAGTGGTTCACCATGGCGCTGGTGCTGCTCGGACTTTATCTTTGGCAAATGATTAAATTCAGGAAACATCAGCATGCAGGAAGCCAAATATAACCGTAGAGACACAAGCAACAAAAGAAAGCCGAACAGCCAGCCAGGCAGAGCAAAAGGTCGGTTGCAGATGCTACTGATTTTTGCAATTCCCGCCTTTGCCATCTGTCTTTCTTACCTGATGTACTTCACAGGTGTCTTTATTCCTGAAGGTAAAACCAATAAAGGTCAGCTGATCCTGCCGCCTAAACCGCTCTCACAACTGAACCTGATACAGGGAGATCAGGCATTTTCTGAAGCAAATCTTGATGGACGCTGGGCAATTTTAGTATTGGGGAGTAAAGATTGTTTGTCTGAATCCTGTCAGGAGGCTATGTACCAGACCCGGCAGGCACACATTGCGCTTGGCAAGGAAACAGACAGGGTTGTGAGAACGTTTATAGCGGATGAAGATCTGTCTTTGAGTCACAATTTTCAGCAGGAGCATCCCGATATTATCTGGCTTAAAGCCAATAAGGCCGTTTTACTGAAGGAGCTTGACCTCAGGGAGTGGCCAACAGGGCGTTATTTTATTGTGGACCCTCTTGGCAATGTCATGATGGGGTATGAGTCTGCGCAGTATGGGGGAGATCTGCTTAAAGACTTAAAGCGGTTACTGAAAGCCTCGAAAATCGGCTAGCACACTTTATAGCAAGAGTCATAGCACGAGTCATAGCACGAGTCACAGTAAGAATAACGACAGTAACAGGATAAAAGGGTCTGATATGGGAACGGTTAAAAAGAAGGGCTTTTATCTGGCACTGTTTGCCACTGCCCTGGCAATGGTTGTAGTAGTTCTGGGGGCTTATACACGGCTGGTTCATGCGGGTCTGGGCTGCCCTGACTGGCCTGGCTGTTATGGACAGTTAACCGTTCCTGAAACCGCCAGGGAAATAGCCGTGGCAGAAGCTTTATTCCCCGACTCTCCTGTAGAAGTTGGAAAAGGCTGGGCGGAAATGATTCATCGCTATGTAGCGGGCCTGTTGCTTCTGGTGGTGCTGAGTATTGCACTGGTTTCGTGGAAGCACCGTAAAGAGCCGGGTCAGCCGGTTGTTCTTCCTTTCTTTATCCTGGGACTGATTATTCTGCAGGCTGCTTTTGGCATGTGGACAGTTACGCTGAAGCTGTGGCCTCAGGTAGTGACATTGCACCTGCTGGGAGGCTTTGCCACCTTCAGTCTGTTGTTCCTTCTGACGCTTCGGCTGTCTGGCATGGGCTGGAAAAAACTGCCTTCAGACGCTCTTAAGGGTTTAAAGGTTTTGAGCATGGCAGGTTTACTGGTAGCGATTGTGCAAATCACCCTGGGAGGCTGGATCAGCTCAAACTATGCAGCGCTCGCCTGCCCTGATCTGCCTATGTGTCAGGGGCAGTGGCTGCCGCCCACTGACTTTGCCGAAGGGTTTGATATCACTCAGGAGATTGGCCCGAACTATCTGGGAGGGCAAATGGACTCTGCTGCCCGAACCGCTATTCATCTGACTCATCGAATGGGTGCTTTAATAACAGTGCTGGTGTTATTGCTGCTATCAGTCAGAGTACTCCGATACAGTAGACAACTGTCTTACAGTTCACGCTCCAGCCTGAAAAAAATAGCGGTCAGCGTGGTGTTTATTTTGACGATTCAGGTGATTCTGGGGCTCAGCAATATTGTCTGGCACCTGCCATTACCGGTGGCTGTTGCACATAATTTATTTGGGGCTTTGCTACTGCTGTCTCTGGTAGCTTTAAATTATCGATTGCATGTTTCAGGGGATGAATGAGGAAGCTTGTTATGAACAAGGTAACGTACAGCGAACCCGTCCAGTGGAAGGACTATCTGGAACTGACCAAGCCCAAAGTGGTTGCGCTGATGGTGCTGACGGTGGTGATAGGCATGTGCCTGGCAACGCCGGGTATTGTGCCACTGGATGTACTGTTGTTTGGTAATACTGGCATCGCTTTGTCCGCCGCTTCAGCAGCGGTTATCAACCATGTGGTTGACCGGCGCATTGATAACATCATGGCTCGAACGCACAAGCGACCGGTAGCAGAAGGAAGAATCGCCCCCGCACAGGCAATAACCTTTGCCTTTGTTCTGGGCGTAACGGGGATGGCTATTCTGGTCTGGCTGGTTAACCCCCTGACCGCTTGGCTGACTCTGGCGTCCTTAATAGGTTATGCCGTGGTTTACACGTCGTTCTTAAAGCGCGCGACGCCACAAAATATTGTGATTGGCGGGCTGGCTGGAGCCGCTCCTCCCTTGCTGGGCTGGACATCGGTAACAGGACAGTTTGATGGTAATGCCCTGCTGCTGGTGCTGATCATCTTTGCCTGGACACCTCCGCACTTCTGGGCTCTGGCTATTCACCGTAAAAAAGAATACGCCAAAGCTGACATTCCCATGCTGCCAGTCACCCATGGCGAGGCCTATACCAAACTGCATATCGTGCTTTATACCGTGATTATGATTCTGGTCAGCGTGCTGCCTTTTCTCACGGGAATGAGTGGTTTACTCTATCTGGCAGGTGCTTTGGGGCTGGGGGGGCGATTCCTGTACTGGTCAGTTGCCCTGATGCGTGACAGTCGTCCCCATGCTGCCATTAAGACGTTCAAATACTCCATCACGTATCTGATGTTGCTGTTTGTATTTTTACTGGCAGATCATTACACGACATTTTAAAAGAACAGTTTTCTAGTACATGAATTCAATGACTTTGACGTGTTGCGTAGGTTGGGACGATGTACTAGTAAAGCATTCGTAGTAAATAAAGAGAGAGCCGCATGAAAAAACAGATAAAAGGCAATGTCAGTAAAACCGTACTGTTACTTCTTGCGGTTGTAGCCATGGTGTTTGGTTTAACGTTTTATAAATACACAACCAGGCCGTCTATTTCTCTCGAAGACCTGCAGAAAATGGGCACCGTCGTGTTTGAGGCTCCCCGATCATTCCAGATGGCCGACCTGACAGACCACAATGGCAAAATATACAACAATGGTAGTCAGAAGGGCCAGTGGACACTGATGTACTTTGGCTACACATTCTGTCCGGATATCTGCCCAATCACACTGAGCCAGTTGAATGGAATGGATAAACAACTAAAGCAGGACAATATAAATCTGGCTCAACAGATGAGGTATGTGCTGGTCTCCGTTGACCCTCGTCGAGATACTGTTGAGAAGCTGAAAGGCTATGTGCCTTACTTTAACAAAGATTTTATTGGTGTGACCGGAGAGGTAAAAAACATTCATGACCTCACGGTGCAGCTTAATATGCCCTATACACCAGTGCTTGACCCTGAGGATGAATTTTATCTGGTCGATCACGGTGCTAATCTGGCCATCATCAACCCGGCAGGCGAATACCACGGTTTTATCAGACCACCTCTGGAGCCCGCAAAGCTTACCCGGATCATGACTGCTGTTGATGAAAACTACAGGCGCTAAAGGACATTCTTAAAAACATCAGGCGATATATGGCGAATTACTTATATTGAGCCAGACCTTTACTTCGATACACTGCGTGTTTTTTGAAGCCAGTGCATTGACACTAATGTGTTACGTCGACGTATTCGCAGGTTGGGTAGAGCGAAGCGGCACACAACACGGTGACTACAGTCATGCACTGGGCTAAGTTATCAGATTAAAAACACGAGAACATAATGATCCAGGTTGTAGGTCACAGTAATCCCGATTCCGATAGTATTTGTTCATCACTGGTTGCTGCTGAGTGGCTGAAAATTTCCCGCAGTGTTGAAGCGGTTGCGGTTGCCCAGGGTGAAGTCACTGGCGAAACTGCTTTTATCCTGAATGAAGCTGGAGTTGAAGCGCCTGCTCTGTGTGAAAGTGTTGAAGGTAAAAAAGTATGGCTGGTGGATTTCACCGATCTGGGTCAGGGGCCAGAAGGTCTCGATAAAGCCGATATCATGGGTGTAATTGACCACCATCGACTGGGCGACCTGACCACTGTTAATCCGCTGGAAATGTGGATCTGGCCTGTGGGTTGCAGCTCTACCATTCTGTTCAATCTGTTCCGTATGGAAAGCGTGAAGATCGAGCGTTCTGTTGCCATTCTGATGCTGGGTGCCATCATCAGTGACACCGTTGCTTTCCGCTCTCCAACCTGTACCGATAAAGACCGCGAAGCCGCCAGACTGCTGGCTGAGGAAGCGGGTATCAGCCTGTATGACTTTGCTGATCGTCTGCTGCGTGCCAAGACCAATCTGGACGGCCTGACTATCGACAGCCTGGTAGACCGTGACCTGAAGCAGTATGCCATTAACGGTGCCAACGTAGTGGTAGGTCAGTTGGAAATCGCCAGCTTCGAGCAGGTTGAAGATAAAATGGAAGCTCTGGACGCTGAGTTACAGGCTCGCTGCGTACAAGGCGGTTTCAAACTGGCTGCTCTGATGCTGACGGATATCACGTCTTCAACCACTCGCCTGCTGGTGCAGGGTGAGTGGGCTGAAAAGCTGAAGTCCGACAGTGCCGACCGCTGGGTGCAGATGGAAGATACCCTGAGCCGTAAGAAGCAGGCATGGCCGTGGATTCAAAAGACTCTGGCTGCATAATCCGGGTTTGATACCATAAATATATCACCGTCATCTTTTAGAGAAGGCGGTGAGGTTTACAAATTACTGTTCTCCTTGCCAGTAAGTTAATTGAACAACCCGAACTATCTATGCCCAATAACAATGTCACTGACCGACACAGAAAAATGATCCTGAAAACGATGGCTTCTATCTTCACTGTTGCGGCCTGTACGACAGCAACGGTTTCTAAGGCAGCAATAGCTTCTACGACAAATAGCGGTCAATGGGGGATTGGGGTTTCTTTTCGTCATAGCACTATTCCTTATAAGGTTGATCGAGCCGATTCTGTAGGGACGGTCATTCCGCAGATTTTTTATGAAGGCGAAACCATCTTCCTGCGCGATCTGGAATGGGGGTTGAAAGCTTATGAAGATGATGACAATCACATCAACGCCGTCATTAAACGTCGTTTTGTCAGCATTCCTCATCGCCTGCAAAACCAGTATCAGGAAGATTCCCTGGACTGGGGGGTACAGTGGGTTCATCGGGTAAACGACAATCGTAGCTGGCGCCTTGAGGCGTTGACCGAAACCCGTTCTCTGTCCCGGTCACAGTTTTATGCCGGCCACGACTGGCAGCTGCAATACGGTAAGCTGGAACTTAAACCGAGGGTAGGTCTGCGTTACAAATCCAAAAAATTTAACAGCTACTACTATGGCCTGAGTGATTATGAAGAGTTCAATGGCCAGAACATTGATGCAGGCATTGAGGCAGAAGCAGGTGTCAGCCTGCGTTACCCATTGCTGAACGGACTCTATTTAACCGGTTCCCTGGAGTACGTTTACCTGGATGCCAACGCCCGTCATTCACCCAGTGTGGACAGCAATGGCTTTGGTGCTGTCAGGCTTGGCTTTGTCTACTTTGATGAGCCTTCCAAAGGCACCGGAACGGTTCCTGCCATGGCTGAAGGTTCCTATCTGCGAGGGGCTCATGGCTGGGCGACCCCGTCGGATATGGGAGATATCCTTAGCTTTCAATCCGAACGTGACCCCTACAACAATCAGATGAGTTCTGTCTTTTACGGTCATCCGTTACGACAGGGGTGGCTGGGCTATCCCGTGGATATTTATCTTCACAGCGGTATCGTCTACCACTATGAAAAAAACAAAGTAGACGAGAATGGCAGAAAGGTTCAGGACCCGGTCTGGGAAGGGATTGTTTCCATCAAGGCTTATTACAACTTCACCTGGCCGGTTCGCTGGCGTTTTGGTCTTGCGGAAGGTTTGTCTTATGTCAGCAGGTTGACCTACAACGAATGGCAGGAGATGAACAAGCATGACAGTGAAGGCAGCAAGCTGATGAACTATCTGGATGTCAGCTTCGACGCTAACGTGGGTGATCTTGTCCACAGTAAGTCTCTGGAAAACCTGTGGGTGGGTTACAGTATGCATCATCGGTCTTCTATTTTTAAACAGGCATCCCAGTTTGGTCGTATAAAGGGCGGCAGTAATTTTAATACTGTTTATCTGCAATACCATTTTTAACAGTATCTGCCTGAATAAATCACCCGGTCATCAAAACCGGGTGAAATAACAATAAAGTCAGGGACTTATATTACTCACGAATAGTCGTATAAATCATACTGAGCAGGAACATTAGAAAACAGACGACAACGACAGACGGACCTGCCGGGGTATCCAGATGCCACGAAGCAGAGAGTCCGCCGGACACGCCCAGCAAGCCGAAGCCACTCGACAGTGCAGCCATTTGCTCTGGTGTCCGTGCAAATTTCTGGGCGGTGGCAGCAGGAATGATCATGAGGGAAGTGATCAGCAGAACGCCAACAATTTTCATGGCAATAGCAATCACCAGCGCCATCAGTAGGGTTAACACCAGTCTGACTCTTTGTACCGGAAAGCCTTCTACCTGGGCCAGCTCTGCGTGAACGGTCATGGCCAGCAGTGGACGCCAGAGCCAGATCAGGGCACCAAGCACAATGACCCCGCCGCCATAAATCCAGTACAGGTCTTGTACACCGGTGGCCAGAAGATCACCGAACAGATAGGACATCATATCGATCCGCACATTACCGGCAAAACTGACAGCGACCAGACCGATGGATAAACTGCTGTGAGCCAGTATGCCCAGCAGTGTGTCTGAAGCCATGCGTTTCTGGTTTTGCATCAGTACCAGAATCAGGGCCAGAAGCAGTGAGCAGAAGATAACCGCAAGGTTCAGGTCAATATCCAGCAATAAGCCAATGGCGACCCCAAGCAGGGCTGAATGAGAGAGCGTATCGCCAAAGTAAGCCATACGTTGCCAGACCACAAAACAACCCAGGGGGCCGGCGATCAGGGCCACACCAAAGCCAGCGAGCATTGCATGGAGCAGCAGATCAGAAATCATGGCGTGTCTCCATTACCATCAGCCTTGTGAACAACATTCCCTTTTAAGGTGTGTTCATGATCATGATGATGAGTGTAAATCGCCAGCTCGTCTGATTCTCTGCCGAACAGTTTGAGGTAGGCCGGGTCCTGTCGTACCTGAAGAGGGGAGCCAGAACAGCAGATATGATGGTTCAGGCAAACTACCTTGTCGGTAGAAGCCATGACCAGGTGCAGGTCGTGGGATACCATAAGTACTGAGCACCCCTGCTCATTCCTCAACTCAGTGATCAGTTTATAAAGCTCCTTCTGCCCGTTGACATCGACACCCTGAACCGGTTCATCCAGCACCAGCAGGTGTGGCTTATGTAGCAGCGCCCTGGCCAGCAGGGTTCTCTGCAGCTCACCTCCGGACAGGGACTGAACCGGAGAGTTAATGACATGCTCTACCCCGGTTCTGCCCAGGGCGTTTTTTACGTCTGAAAGTGGCTGGTTAGTCAGGGACAGGAAGCGCTTAACGGTCAGGGGCATGGTGTTATCCACGTAGAGCTTCTGTGGCATATAACCGATTCGTAAACCACGTTTGATGGTTCTCTGTCCTGAGTCAGGTTTTTGCAAGCCCAGAACAACACGAACCAGTGTCGTTTTTCCTGCGCCATTTGGGCCGATCAGCGTTACGATTTCCTCTGGCTTCAGCTCCAGAGAAATATTGGACAGTACGGTTCGCTCCCCGTAAGCATGAGTGACCTTGTTAAGGCTTATTAGTGTTTGAGACATCTTAATCCGTAAAAATAGGCGAGAAGATAAAAACTGTTCTGGTCATGACGCTCCATTCATGTCGGTATCCGGTGTGTCAGCGGAGGTAACACAATGACGACACAGGCCGGTTAGTTCAATGGAGCTTTCGGAAACAATAAAACCCTGCTCAGACGCACAGGACTGAATGGCATTATTTATAGCGGCATGATCCACCTCCTGAGTGGTTCTGCACTGTTTGCAGATCAGGAAACTGCCATGGTGTGACTCCCCCGGATGCGGGCAGCCAATAAAAGCATTCAGTGACGACAGTCGGTGAATAAGCCCCTGTTCCAGCAGGAAGTCCAAAGCCCGGTAGACGGTAGGAGGCTGCGCAGACCTGGATTCCAGCTTTGCCAGCTGGGCTAGAACCTCATAGGCTCCAACGGGCTGATGGCTTTGCCAGACCAGCTTCAGAACGGTTTTACGCAGAGGCGTAAGACGAACCCCGTTGCTCTGGCAGATATCAGAGGCTGTCTGAAGAGCTTCTTCTATGCATTCGTCATGATTGTGGGGGTGATAAACACTACTCATTGTGCTGGGTTAATGACTCGAAAAATATAATGTTACATTATAACCCGAATCGATATGGATTTAATCGGGCAGATGCCTGCCCGATGGTATTATTCTTTGTCCAGTGGAGGTGGTTCTGTGGGATGCCAGGATGGCGTAGTGGAGCCGTCTGAATCTTTTTCGGATGCAGGTTCATCTCTTTCTGGCTCCAGACTGTTGTCCTCTTTCGGGGACTCAGAAATAGCTGCGATGAGTTCGTCTTCACCGGTCTGGGTGGATGCAGAGAACGCTCTGAATGGCACCTCTACAGGCTCGATTTTCCTTTGGGAAAGGAAGTTTTTCAGATGCTTTCTCAGCTCCTGCTCCCGAAAGGCGCTACCCTTTGCTGCCAGAGAAGGATAGGCGTTTTTCAGCATCGTTATGGTTTGCTCTATTGCTTCATCCATGGGCAGTTGCACGTTATCGTAATACAGGGGGCGACTGATTCTTTGCGCTGCTAAATCACGATATTCCTGCGGAAAGTGACTGTTGTCTTTTGTGCCCTGGTCTTCCAGTTTCTCGATTTTTTTTGCAGCTTTCAGTCGTGATCTGGACCAGTAAGCGGTTTGTGTCTGATGAACGGCTTCGGCTTTTTCTTTCTGTAGCTTTGCATGGTCTTTTGAACGCTGGTGGACTCGCTCCAAAAGGACGGCTTTTTTATGATCTTCTGGCGATTCGCTATTCAGAAGCTCTATTGCCCGCTTTGCCCAGGGTTCGTTAATTTTCTGGAGTTCTTTGATCTTTCGGGTTTTGTGCTTGCCTTCAGGAATATCAGCACGGTCAATAGGTTGCTCACCCTGCTCAAACATCTGCTCGACGGCCAGATCCGCCGGAGACTGGTATTTGAAGCTCTCCTGATGAAGGGTGTCGGTCATTTTATGCTTACGGTTCCAGTCTTCTTCCTGTACTTCTGATGGCGTACGAGGGGCAGGAGTGTTTTCTTCTAATGGTGAAGAGGAAGGTGACGAGCTGCTCCAGCTTGTTGGAGGGCTGTATGCTCTTCTGGCGTACTCACAGGCTACGTTATACAGCGCCAGCTTGACGGTCTGGTCGTCAAGGGCTTTATCCAGCCGTTCAATCGTGGCTTTTTTTATACCGGCCTGAGATAAGATCTCTGTAACGTCTGAGCGTAGTTGTAGCATTTGCGTCACCCGGTAGATTTTTTTACTGTCTACCGCCATGTCCGCTACTTTTTTGGCTCCGTCCAGTGGGTCGCTCACCATTTCTGAGGGGTGTGTAACGGCGTCGGTGATTCTGGCAACGGTCTGGTCAAATTCTTCCCGATCAGCCTGAGAGTCTTCCAGAAGCGCTTTGACATCGACCACCATCAGGCTGGACACGGCTTTATAAGGACGTGTCGTGCGTTTTGAAATAGCCCCGGCAAGCGCCTTTGCAAAGGCTCGCTCTTCCTGTTTGCTGATATGTTCAAACTCTGCCTGCCTGGTATCCAGATACTTTCTTTTCCAGCTGGTAGGAGGCCAGAATAACCTGACCAGCATGCCTTTAAATTTTTGCGGCCCGGTTCCTTTAAACTGACCCGCAACGATCCTGCCGTTGCGAAGCCGAAGTACCTGGTCGTCATTGTATTTTTGTGTGAGCTTTTCTGCTTGCTGAATCAGATTGGCAGGTATACCAAGCATGCTGCGTCCTTGCTGTTTTTCTGTTCTTGCTGTTATCCCTTAAAGCAAGAATAGGTCAGGGAAGTACCGGGATGTTTTCCTGACTTCGTAAAAGCACCATTTTTTTAAATTCATCCGGGTCTTTGAAGTTGAGAACCTGATTTTCCTGATGTTCTTTATCCACTTCCTGCTCAGGATGAACAAAGGTGATTATGCGGGAAATCCAGAAGCGGAAGGCGGCAAGGCGCAACATCAGAGGCCATGATTCTTTTTCCTGTGGAGTAAATGAACGAACCTGTGAGTAGGCGTGGGTTATGGCCGTCAAGCGATTGTCGTTCAACGACAGGTCGGGATTAATGCACCAGTCATTGACGGTCACCGCGAGGTCATAAAGCAGGTAGTCGTGGCAGGCGTTGTAAAAGTCGATAATGCCGGTAATTTTCTCCTGGTCGAATAAAACATTATCGTGGAACAGGTCGCCGTGGATTAGCCCTGTTGGTAACTGGCAGGCTTTGGATTGTTCATGGGTAGATAGCTCAGAGAGGATGTCCTGCCAGAGAGTCTGCATCAGTTCTGCCTCATGGGAAGGCAAAAGTGGACTTAGCCGCTTCACCTGAAGCTTCAACCACGGAATGCCCCGCTGATTTTCCTGTTGCAGGCTGGATTTTTGCCCAATTAGATGCAGTTTTGCCAGCTGTGTACCAATCTGACGGCAATGTTCAGCACTGATTGTACTCAGATGTTGGCCTTTAAAGCATGGGCTGATCAGACAGGGTTTGCCCTTTAATGTATGCAGGGCTTCTCCCTGCCTGTCCCTGATGGGCGCAGGAACCCGGATACCTCCTTCACTAAGCTCCGTTGTGAAATCAATAAAAAAAGGCAGGGTTTCTTCGGGCAGGTATTCAAACAGCGTCAGAACATAACGTTGTTGGGTGTTGCCGGACTTCAGGTCAATGAAGTAATTGGTATTCTCGACACCACTTTCGATACCTGTAAAGTCGCACAGGGCTCCAAGATCATAATGTGATAACAGTGATTCTATGTCACTGGCTGACAAGTGGGTGTAAACAGACATAACTTCCTTAATGCGTCTCTCTCAGGCCCTTATGCACGCTTGCGCCTGGCTTATTTATTGGTTGTATTCTGGCGGGCTTCATTTCCATTGGAAAATGGTCCACGATGGCACTAGCATGCCGGGTTTGTCAGCTCGAATAAAGTTTCCCTGATTATCCGCCGCAATCAGGAAGTACGGAGGGCCTACCTTCGGTGTCACATGAATGGCGTACAGAAAAGGGCCGATACGGTATTCGCGAATGGTCCGGTCCTCGCCTGAGCGAATCACAACGGTTGTGTCATCCCGTTGTTCAAGGTCTTTCGGCCGCAGATTTTTGGGAATTTTTTCGAAGTCTGCTTCGCTGATCACATTGGCCTCAGTACTCACTTCCGCAGGCTTTTCCTGGTTAGCTTGCTCTGAGTCCGGCGCTCTGGTCGCGCACCCCGATATGAAAAGAGAGGTGAAAAGAGTGGCAGTCATCAGCGATATTGTGAGTTGTTTCTTCATGGTGTATCTCGCTCATCATCCATCAGGGCATTAAAATAGCTCCAGTAGCTGAGTTTACTCGGAATTCTCTAACCCGAATATCTTTTAAAAAGTAATGACTATGCCAGAACCTCTGTCAGAACAAGAGCCAGAACAAGAGCCAGGACAAGAGCCAGAACAAGCGTCAGCCCCGTTGATTCTTGTTGATGGTTCTTCTTATCTCTATCGTGCCTTCCATGCGTCCGAACGAGCCAACCTGCGAACCTCTGATGGTCAGCCCACCGGTGCAATCCGGGTGATGACCAATATGCTGCGTAAGTTGAACAATGAATACCCCGGCAGCACGGTCGCAGTGATTTTTGATGCCAAGGGGAAAAACTTCCGCCATGACCTGTACTCCGACTACAAGGCTACCCGCAAGCCTATGCCGGATGATTTGCGTTCTCAGGTTCAGCCGATTCACGATATTGTTCGTGCGTTGGGCATGCCGTTGCTGATGATTGAAGGTGTTGAGGCGGACGATGTGATTGGCACGCTTGCCCGCGAAGCAACGGAAAAACAGGTGGACACGATCATTTCCACCGGCGATAAGGATATTGCCCAGCTGGTTTCCGAACATGTCACCCTGATCGACACCATGAAAAACGAAGCCACCGATCTGTCTGGTGTGGTGGATAAGTTTGGCATTCCAGCAAATCTGATTGTGGATTATCTGGCCCTGATGGGGGACTCCAGTGATAACATTCCGGGCATGCCGGGAGTCGGGCAAAAGACAGCCCTGGCACTTTTGCAGGGGATTGGCAGTATTGATGATATTGCTGAGCGTCTGGAAGAGGTTCCGGCACTGGGCTTCCGGGGCAGTAAAAACTTTGCCGCTAAATTTGCTGAACATAAAGAAGTGGTGCTGTTATCCCGGGAGCTGGCCACCATCAAAACGGATGTTGAACTGTCTGTCAGTGTCGACAGCCTGAAAGCTGATCCGGTCGACAAAGAAGCCTTGCTGGCGTTGTTCCGGAAGTTTGAGTTCCGGTCCATGATCGCTGAACTGGACAGCGAGGCAGGAGCCGCAGCAGAAGATCAGACACCAAAGGCTGAAGCCAGCTATGACACGGTTTTGACTGAGTCTGAGTTCAAACACTGGCTGGAGCAACTGAACAAGGCGGAACAGTTTGCCTTTGATACTGAAACCACCAGTCTGGATTATATGGTGGCAGAGCTGGTGGGCGTTTCCTTTGCTGTTGAACCGGGTAAAGCGGCTTATGTACCGGTGGCTCACGATTATATGGGCGCGCCTGAGCAGTTGGATCGCGACTGGGTGTTGGAACAGCTGAAACCCCTGCTGGAAAGTGATGCGAAGAAAAAAATAGGACAGAACCTGAAGTATGACCAGAGCGTTCTGGCTCGTTACGGTATCCACCTGAAGGGCATTGCCTTTGATACCATGCTGGAGTCGTACGTGTTCAATTCGACGGCTACCCGTCACGATATGGACAGTCTGGCTGACAAATACCTTAGCCATCAGTGTACGTCTTTTGAAGATATCGCTGGCAAGGGTAAAAAACAACTGACGTTTAATCAGATCGAACTGGAGAAAGCCTCGCCTTATGCGGCAGAAGATGCGGACATTACCCTGCGTCTTCACCAGGCGCTCTATCCGGGGCTGGAAGCTGAACCTTCCCTTGGCAAAGTGTTCCATGACATTGAGATGCCGCTGGTGGATATTATCTCCCGCCTGGAACGCAATGGTGCAAAAGTCGACGGGGCTTTGCTGGCAACACAGAGCCTGGAGATTGGAGAGCGGCTAAAAGAGCTGGAACGTCAGGCCCATGAAATGGCGGGTGAACCGTTTAATCTTGCGTCTCCAAAACAGTTACAGGCCCTGCTGTTTGAAAAACTTGGTCTTCCGGTCATCAAGAAAACCCCCAAGGGACAGCCGTCCACTGCTGAAGATGTATTGCAGGAGCTGGCACTGGATTACCCTCTGCCGAAACTGCTGATTGAGCACCGGGGGTTGAGCAAGCTGAAGTCGACCTACACTGATAAACTGCCACAGATGATTAACCCTGAAACCGGGCGCATTCATACCTCGTATCATCAGGCGGTGACAGCGACCGGACGGCTGTCGTCTTCTGATCCTAACCTGCAGAACATTCCGATTCGTACAGAAGAGGGTCGCAGGGTTCGACAGGCGTTTGTCGCGACCCAGGGCTATAAGCTGATTGCGGCGGACTACTCTCAGATTGAGTTACGAATCATGGCACACCTCTCTGGCGACAGAGGTTTGCTGGAAGCCTTTGCTAACGGGCTGGATATTCACAAAGCGACGGCTGCGGAAGTCTTCGGGGTGACTCTGGACGATGTGACGTCTGAACAGCGACGGAGTGCCAAGGCGATTAACTTCGGCCTGATCTATGGCATGTCTTCATTCGGCTTATCCAAACAGCTGAATATCTCCAGAAAGTCGGCCCAGGAATACATTGACCTGTATTTTGATCGCTATCCGGGTGTACTCCGTTATATGGAAACCACCAAAGAGAGCGCTCGTGAAAAAGGGTATGTTGAGACCCTGTTTGGTCGCCGACTGTATCTGCCGGAAATTAACGCCCGTAACGGTATGCGCCGTCAGGGGGCAGAGCGTACGGCGATCAATGCCCCGATGCAGGGAACGGCAGCCGATATCATCAAACGCGCGATGGTTGACGTTGACCACTGGCTGATGGAAAGCGGTCTGGATGCCCGCGTAATTATGCAGGTACACGATGAACTGGTTCTGGAAGTGGCCGAAAGTGATCTGGAAGCGGTTTGCAGAGGGGTTAAAGCGAAAATGGCACAGGCTGCTTCTCTGGATGTGCCATTACTGGTTGAAGCGGGTATAGGTGACAACTGGGATGAAGCGCACTAAGAAGAGTTTTGTAAGGATTTTGTAAGGCTGGAAAAATCCGGGAACTAATCTTCAAACAGCTTGTCTTAGATAGTAACAGTCACGTTTAGTGGCTTGTTTACTCCTTGTGTGTTTAGTGTTGGCAAAGCAGTGGCTGTTCCCCTGCAGACCACTGCAATCAACCAGCTTCCTTCCCCCAAAGGTAGCTGGTTTTTTTTGGCTGAAAAAAATTTTAAAAATTTTTGAACTTTTTTAAAAAGCGGTTGTCTTATGTATTGCAGGAGGGAAACTTTCTGCACTCCTTGTGTGTTTAGTGTTGGCATTAATAGACAGTCTGACGTTCCCCAACAACAGACTGTCATCACCAGCTATCAACCTCTACTGATAGCTGGTTTTTTTTGCCTATATACACGACATCTGTTTTATTTTGAGTAAAGCTTCTCTCTTTTTTGTCGACTCTTTACTCTATGACCCACTTTTTTTTGAACTATTCAGAAAAACGCTGGTCTGAAGTTATGTAAGGAGGCTGATTGTCTACTTACACCAACTCCTTGTGTGTTTAGTGTTGGCATACACTCCGTTATCGGAGCTTCGAACTCCAGTTCCCCTCCCCCGGGAACTGGAGTTTTTTTTGCTTACTCTTCGGAAGCTTCTACATCATCATCTACTTCTTCAAAAAAGGCTTCGTCTTCAACAGCCAGCCAGGTATCGAGGTGGTGAGCTAGCTCGGTAACACCGGTTTTCTTCAGGGACGAAAATAGCTGAACGGTCACATGATCATACTCTTTGACTTCGTTTCTGAGTTTGTTCAGAGCTTGTTTGCCTACGCCGGATTTTAGTTTGTCAGCCTTGGTCAGAAGGATATGCAGCGGCATATGGGACTGTATGCTCCATTGCAGGATCATTCGGTCAAACTCTTTCATGGGGTGGCGGATATCCATCAGCAATACAACACCTGCCAGCGATTCACGGTTGGTCAGATAGTCGTCCAGGTGCTTCTGCCATTTGATCTTCATGGCTTCTGGTACTTTGGCGTAACCGTAACCTGGCAGGTCAACAAGGTAACGATTTTCTTCTATCGCAAAAAAATTGATCAGCTGTGTCCGCCCTGGCGTTTTACTGGTTCTTGCCAGCTTGGATGAACCTGTCAGGGCATTAAGGGCGCTGGACTTTCCTGCATTGGAGCGACCGGCAAATGCCACTTCACGGGCATTATCCGGTGGACACTGCTTCAGGGTGGGCGCACTGGTCACAAATTGTGCTTTACGATAATTCATGTGACGGAGAGTAGTATTATTTGTTTCAGTCATGAGGCTTGTTCTGGTCGCCGACTCGGTAAGTGTTTATACTAGTCAGCGTTTCGGGGTGTATGCGGCCTTTGGCTGCTGCAATCGCTGAAAAGCGCTTAACACACTGTTTGTACGTAAGTTTGACAAGAACACAAGGCACAAAGTTCTTACCAGACGTTCTCCCAGGGCTGCTTACAAACACTGTGGGATTACTGTCTGTGAACAGGCAGGGTTGATATCAGTAAACATAAACAAGTGTGTCATCCAAAACCTCTCTCAGGAGGTTCAGAAACGCTGATTATAACAAACAGTCTTTCTGTATGGTTTGGCCAGAATAATAACAGCCATTGTTGGCAAGTGCCGTAGCTGGGTCAGGGGTAATGAAAAAAATCATTCTCAGTCTCTTAGTTCCATTGGGTGTCTCATTAGGTGTTTCAGGATTGGCGTGTGCGAAAGGAAACGCAGAAGCCGGTAAGGCAAAAGCAACGACCTGTACAGCCTGTCACGGGGCGACAGGTATCAGTGCAGTTCCCAACTATCCCAATATTGCTGGTCAGGGGGAGCGTTACCTGATCAAGCAGATAAAAGAAATAAAATCAGGTGTGCGAAGTGTGCCGGAAATGGCTCCATTTGTTGCCAAACTTTCCGACCAGGATATAGAAGATATCTCTGCGTTTTATGCCAGCCAGACAGCCGCTAAAAGTGTTGCCGATCCGGAAAAAGTGGCACTGGGTGAAAAACTGTTCCGCTTCGGTGACGAAAAAAAAGCCATACCGGCTTGCAGCTCCTGTCATTCACCAACCGGTCAGGGCAACTTTATGGCAGGTTTCCCGCATATCTCCGGACAGCATCCAGCATACACCGAGAAACAGCTGAAGGAGTTCCGGGAAGGCATTCGGGTTAATGATGGTGACTCTAAAACCATGCGTATGATTGCTGAAAAGCTCAGCAATAAGGAAGTTGAAGCTCTGGCCAGTTATATCAGTGGGCTTCAGTAAGTCTTATTGGGCTAAAGGGTCTATGCTGTTCTCTGGTAAAAACAGAAGACCGGACGTCGCAGGCTAGCCCGAAAGCTGGTAAGTCAAACGGTGGAAGAAGCTGCATTGGCAGGAGTTCTTGATGAAAAAAATAATTCGAAGCTTTTGGATAACAGCCCTGTTGCTCTCTGTTCTGGCGCAGGCGTCAGCTAAAGAGCTTTTTACGGAAGGCAAAGATTATCGTCTGCTTAAATCGCCCGTTCAGACTTCTGTTGGTCCTGACCGTATCGAAGTAGCAGAAGTGTTCTGGTACGGCTGCCCTCATTGTCGTAGCCTTGAAGCGGTTGTTGATCGCTGGAAACCCAGACTGTCCAAAGAAGTACAGCTTGTTCGTGTTCCCGCTTTTTTCGGGCCGAATCTCTGGCAAACCCACGCCCAGCTTTACTACACACTGGAAAGCCTTTTTCCGGATGAAAAGACTCTGAATTCCATTCATGACTCTGTTTTCCGTGAGGTTCAGGAGCGAAAAAACCTTTTGAAGAATGAAGAGGAAATGGTGGCGTTTCTGAGCAAACACCACAAAGTGGATAAGAAAAAGTTCCTGTCTTACTACAACTCATTTGGTGTAAAAAACCTGTTGAATCAGGCGTCTTCCAAGGTTCGTGGCTATCAGTTAACGGGTGTGCCGGCCTTGGTGGTTGATGGACGATTTGTTATTGAGCCAAAGGTCGGTCTGGAAAAAATGCCTGAAATTGCTGATTTTCTGATCCAGAAAGTTATTACTGAGCGTATTAAAGCTAAAGCGAAAGAAGCTCCCGCAACGAGCCAGCCCCTTAAGGATCAGAACGTTAAAGTAAAGTAATTGTTACGGTTATGGGATAGTCGATAAACCTTGGGGTAAGCTTAAGAAAGAGTCTGTAACGTTCGGATATCACCGATGCCGATAAGAACCCTTAAGGGAGCTATTGCTGCCAGTTTACGAAGACGCAGCAAGTCTCCCCAGGCTGTTGCCTGTAGCGAACTTGACTATTTTCCCGTGAGCTTTAATAAACACCAGAGCCTGCGACTTCTCAGCTTTAACATTCAGGTAGGTATCAATACCCAGCAATATCGCCACTACCTGACCCGCAGCTGGCAGCATGTTTTACCTCATGCCAAACGTGTCCATAACCTTGACTCTATCGCTTCCGTTTTGCCTGATTTCGATATTGTTGCTTTGCAGGAAGTCGATGGCGGCAGTTTGCGCAGTGGCTTTGTGAATCAGACCGAATACCTTGCGCTCAGGGGACGATTTCCTTACTGGTACCAGCAGTTGAACCGTAACCTGGGTAAGTTTGCCCAACACAGTAATGGACTGTTAAGCCGTTATAAACCAGCTACTCTCGAAGATCACAAATTGCCGGGTATCATTCCCGGACGTGGTGCTATTGTCGCTGAATATGGTCAGGGACTGGATACACTGCTGGTGGTTATGATGCACCTTGCACTGAGTCGCCGGACCCGTGACATTCAACTGTCGTATATTCGTGAACTGGTGCAATCTTACCGACACGTTGTGTTGATGGGTGATATGAACACTCATGCAGAGCAACTTTTAAATCAATCCCCGCTGAAAGGAAGTGGCTTACAGGCCGCGCACTGGGAACAAAATACGTTCCCCAGCTGGAAGCCCCATAAATCCCTTGATCATATTCTTGTCAGCCAGTCACTGCTGGTGAACAGAATGGAAGTGCTGAATATAGCCATCTCCGACCATCTGCCAGTCGCAGTCGAAATAGAAGTTCCGGATAGTGTTGAGTTGAGGAAATAAATCAAATCTTCTGTGGAACGGGTGTCAGACTTATAAAAAAAGGTCTGGCATCGAGGGGGAAGGAGGAGGGGTGATGCCAGACCTTAACAAATTCCAACCAGAAGTCAGGGAGTAATTGATGGGGAGTATATTACTCCCCTGAAAATTGATTTGTATCAGTATATTTGTGTTGTTTGATAAGTAATCAAACTGACTAAGGTTGTTTTTCCTGCCGGGCTGCAAAAACAGACTTTCAAAGCTGATAATCGTATTTTGTTGACTGAAATCAACAATATGAAGGGCTTTCTGGTTATTTTGACCACAATAAATGTCTTGAAAAGACATTTCGGCCAGTTGCATAAGTTACCTATAAGATGCTTATTTTGCGAAGTTCGGGCATCCAGAAGAGATCATTCGAAACAAAAGCAGATGGTAGAATAGAGTGCAAACTTCTGGATGAGACAGTATGAACCCAATAAAAATCGGAGTATTCGGCTCTGCCTTTAATCCCCCTACTCTCGGGCATCAGGATGTTCTGAGTCAGGCTGCTGGTCATTTTGACCGGATTCTTCTGGTGCCGTCAGCGTCTCATGCTTTTTCCAAAAAATTGCTGTCTTTTGCTGAGCGGGTTGCCATGCTGCAATGTTTTTTGAGAGAAGCTCAGGTTCCGGACTGTGAACTGGAACTCTGTACGCTTGAAGAAACTTTGCTGAGAAATAACCCCGATACACCAGTGTATACTTTTGACTTGATGGAAGCGCTGGAGCAGCAATATGGCGAAGAGGTGGAGCTTGGTTTTATTCGCGGACCGGACAACGCAGACCCTGTGATCTGGAACCGGTTCTATAAGGCTCAGGAAATAGAGCAACGCTGGAAACTGTTTACAGCGCAGGAAAGACGCTCGATTCGAAGCAGTCTGGTACGAGAACTAACAGCTTCGACAACATCGGACGATAACAGAAAAAAGGTGCTGGATGGTTTGCTATATCCATCCGTACGTGACTACATTCTGACCAATAAACTCTACCAGGTCTGACAAACTATTTATGAAGCAATCTAATGAACGGGCTACCCGGCAATCTGCTCAACAATCTACCCAACAACCTACCCAACAATCTACCCAGCGAGCCGGTTTTGGAATGGGCGATGTTTGTATTGATGAAGAAGAAACTATCTATTCCGGTTTTTTGAAGCTAAGCCGATACACAATTCGACATGCCCTTTTTGAGGGAGGATGGAGTCCTCAGCTCATTCGGGAAGCAGTCTATCGTGTACCGTCAGTGGGTGTACTCCTTTATGATCCGGGGCTGGATCAGGTAGTGCTGGTTGAACAGTTCCGTGTTGGCCCTATGTTAAGCAGGGAAGATCCCTGGCTGCTTGAAGTGGTAGCAGGGATTTCTGAGCCGAATGAAACCCTGGAGTCGGTTGCTCGCCGGGAGGTCAAAGAAGAAGCCAACTGCGAAGTGAAAGAGCTGCTGCCCATTTCTAATTTTTATATGAGTCCGGGGGCCACCAATGAAAGGCTGATGCTTTACTGTGGCATTATCGATGCTTCCGGAGCCGGTGGTTGCTATGGACTGAAAGAAGAAGGTGAAGACATTCGGGTGCAGGTAATGCCTTTTTCTGAAGCCTATGTGATGGTAGAAGACGGACGCATTGCTAATGCACCTGCCGTTATCGCTATTCAGTGGCTGAAACTACATCATCAGGAGCTACAGCAATATGCTTAAAAACAGTGTGATGCTTAAAAACAATGTGTTTGCCCTGTTGGTACTGTTCCTGCTGGCGGGCTGTCAGTCTTCCGGTATTCCCAATCTGTACAGGGAAGGATTGCCAGGTACTGCCAGCTGGGCTGTACTTCCCTTTGCTAACTATACCGAATCTGAGAACGTCGCTACTCAGGTTGAGAGAATTCTGATGGTTATGCTGCCGTCTAACGGTATCGACGAGCCTCAGCTGTATCCGGAATTTATGGTCACCACTGCAAATGATACGCTGGCAGATGCTCACAGAATTCAGAATGGACGCCAGTGGGCAGCACAGAGTGGCATAAGCTTCGCATTTTCCGGTGCTGTAAATGAATGGATGTTTGATGATGAGGGCAGGCCTCATGTCGCCCTGAGCCTGAGCGTCACGGACGTTCGCAGCAATGAAACGCTATGGAGTATCAGCGGTGCCAGTGAAGGGTTGCCAGGCGATGACCTGTATGCTGTCAGTCGAGGGCTAATTAATGACCTGCTCCGGTCATTACCCATTAACCGTCGCTTATAAACCGTCATGTGCAAAGGATAATAAAGAGGATAGGCAAGGATGCTATACGCGCTAAAGGATGATAAGGGGCTGATAATAGCGGTTTCAGAAAAACAGCTTTCTGATGAGTGGAAATCAGTAGATCTGGAAGATGAGGCGGTTCTCATTTTTCTTCAACGAAACCCAACCATTGGCGGCAAGGTTATGCAGGCTGCCGATGCTGATTTTATCCGTGTACTGGAAGATGTTATCGACCTGTTGATTGACAAAGCTGTCATTCAGTTCACCGAACTGCCTGACCCGGTTCAAAACAAGTTATTGAATCGTCGGCGTTACCGTGAAGAACTTCGCAAAGAAGACCGAACCAGCCTGATTGGCGGCGAAGACGATGAAAATATTTTCTAACGTTCTTTTGAAATAACGCCTCCCGGGGTGTTTCTTGCGTTGGGTGTAGGCCATCCCTCAGCCCATTCATTCTGGTTAAACAGGGCTCCGTCAGGAATCAACAGGCTTTTGTCATCCACTCGCATGGGGTACAGAACCCCATTGAGATGATCCAGCTCATGCTGCATTAATCGGGCATGAAAACCGGTCAGCTCTGCTTCCTGACGTTGACCAGACTGATCATAGCCTGCCACCCTAACCGACTCCGGCCTTTCAACCCAGCCGCGCATGCCCGGTACAGAAAGGCAGCCCTCCCAGGTCCAGCAGGTATCTGTACTGCTTTCTATGATTTGTGGATTAATCCAGAAGTTGAAAGGAATGTGTTCTACATCAGGGTAACGTATTCGATTCTTTTCAGAAATTCCCACACTTAACACTCTTACCGGCCAACCTGCCTGTGGCGCGGCTATACCGATGCCCTTACTCCTGAGCTGTATCTGGCGCAAGGCGTCCAGATTATCCTGAAACTCACTGGTTGCTATTTCGTCCAGTGTTACCTGTGCCTGCTCATGAAAGAGCAACGGATGACCCATCAGTAAAACGTCTGCTTCTGGTGACAATTTCATTGATCTTCCCCTGTTTTCTTTTAATCATTAAAAATGGTTAAGGTATCACGGCCGAGTCATCATATAATGCCGCATTTTCAATGCTTGGCTTTTTTTCAGAAACTTTTTCAGGCTGAGTATTTTTCATAATAATCTCGAACTGAAAGAATAGTACGATGACAAGAACCTATAGACTTTTAATCTCCTGTCCGGATGCCAGTGGTATTGTAGCAGCAGTCAGCCAGTTTATTGCCGGGGAGGGTGGCTGGATTCTTGAAGCTAACCACCACTCCGATCCCGTGACAGGCCGCTTCTACATGCGCCATGAAATCAAAGCGGACAGCCTGCCGTTTGGGCTAAAGGAGTTTTGCACAAGGTTTCAGCCCATTGCTGATCAGTTAAAACTGGATTGGCGTATCAACGATTCAGCGCAGCCACACCGGGTTGCCCTGTTAGCCAGCAAACAGGCTCACTGTCTGTCTGACCTCCTCTATCGCTGGCGCAGTGGCGATCTGGCGATGGATATTCCATGTGTTATTTCTAACCATGAAGATCTGCGCAGTTTTGTTGAATGGCATGGCATCGCTTTTCTTTATGTGCCGGTCGATAAAAACGACAAGGCTGTGGCTTACGAGCGCATGAAAGAGCTTTTGTCTGAGTATGCCGTTGATACTGTTGTACTGGCGCGCTACATGCAGATCATCCCGCCAGAATTGTGTTCTCTCTATGAGAACCGGTTAATCAATATTCACCATAGTTTCCTGCCTTCGTTTGTTGGCGCACGACCTTATCATCAGGCTTATGATCGTGGTGTAAAACTGGTGGGAGCCACCTGTCATTATGTCACTGAAGAGCTGGATGCCGGCCCGATCATTGAACAGGATGTGATTCGGGTGGGTCACAATCATCTACCGGAGGATATGGTGCGTTTAGGCAAGGATGTAGAGAAGACGGTTCTGGCTCATGGCCTGCGTTATCACCTTGAAGACCGCGTTATTGTTGATGGCAGAAAGACCGTTATTCTGGACTGAACGCTTTTCAACAGAAGCCAGCTAACTTGTGGATAACCTGTTAGGAAATGTGTAAAACTGATTCTAAATGATATTTATACTGAGCTGCTTATGGAAAAGAATCTGCCATTTGCGCTTCTCAAGCCTTGCCCCTGCTGCCGGGGAAAAGCAGAACTCTCTGATATGGTTGTTGCAGAAACACAAATGTGGCAGGTTCACTGCAACCGATGTGGACTGTCTTCCGAGCTGGATGATGATCTGGAGTTCAGTGTGCAGTGCTGGAACCGTCGACTGGAGTCTGAGAGGCTGAGAATGTGGCTGACTCTGTCAGCCACTACGGTTCCTCTGGTAGCTGTTTTGGCTTTTCTGGCTGGCAGCTACCTGGGGATCAGTTTATTTTCCTGATTACTTCAGGCAGTCAACAATGTTGTCCACAAGCCCGTTGATAAATTCTGGATAAGCATTGGGCCCTTCCGCAATATCCGTTGCCAGAGGATCAAGCAGAGAGACTTTGGTGTCGAGGCCTTCAACAATTCTATTGATATAAGCAGGCTGGAACTGTGGTTCTCGGAATACACAGGTTTTGCCAGACTCCTTCAGCCTCCTTCTTAACTCTGCCAGATGACGGGCTCCCGGCTGCTGTTCGGGGTTCAGGGTGAAATGTCCGGCAATATTAAGGTGATAGTGATCCTGAAGGTAACCATAGGCATCGTGGAACACAAAAATAGGGCGCTTGACGAAAGGTGCCAGCTTTTTCCTGTTGCGGGCATCAATCTGGCTCATAGTGCTGACGAAGTTTTTCAGGTTGTTTTTGTAGAGGCTGGCATTGTCCGGGTCTATCTCACTCAGGGTTGAGCTCATGGCTGTCGCCATAGCGATGGCATTCTGCGGACTTAGCCAGATATGAGCATCGTAGTCTCCATGGTGATGATGATCGTCGTCGTCATGATGATGATGATGATGATGGT
The DNA here is from genome assembly GCF_025562715.2 of Endozoicomonas gorgoniicola. NCBI lineage: Bacteria > Pseudomonadati > Pseudomonadota > Gammaproteobacteria > Oceanospirillales > Endozoicomonadaceae > Endozoicomonas > Endozoicomonas gorgoniicola. The sequence goes on along the minus strand of NZ_JAPFCC010000001.1, from coordinate 4,959,919 downwards.
GTTCATCACTATCGTCATAGCGCCTTAAATGGATGCCTTTGGCGCTCATCATAGGGACAGAACGGGTCGTTCTGTTATTGGCCAGCATCCTCTCAAGAAACACCTCCATATCCGGGCCTATCCAGAACATGACATCAGCGCTTTGCAGCAGGCGGGCATCAGAAGGTCTCAGGCTGTGGTTGTGAGGAGAAGCTCCGGGAGGCAGAAGAACGTCTGGCTCAGTAATTCCCTCAGTGATTGCCTGGGCAATCAGCTGTAATGGCTTGATAGATGTTAATACTTTCGGAGGCTGCGGTTGACCGGGCAGTTCGCTTGAAAATGCTGGCGCATGGAAGAACAGCAAACTGATAAGGCTGATTATTATAGGGAATTTTTTATTGGGTACCATGAAACGTTACAACACTGCTTAAATCTAAAACGTTATATTATAACATACATAAAATAATGTGTACTTTTGTCCAATTAATGGTTTTTATCAGACCCCTTGTTTTTAGCACAGGCAGGTTCGTCGGGTGATTTTTTTCGATGAGTAGCAGCCGTCGTTGGAGGGACTCAGGCAGCTTTCAAGCTGCCTGACTGTTTCCGTTAATAGTTACCGTTAATAGCTACTGTTAGTAGCTACTGTTAATAGCTTCCCCAGTAATCCTCACCACATTCACTACTCATGCGCTTCTTTTCTTCCCGGTCTTCCAGGGCGCGACGGATGTACAGAGCCCGCTTTGATTTTTTTTCGGGCATTTCGTCCCGGGGATGACCGGAAGCAGCGATGGACGTTTTTTTGGATGCTTTATTCTTGGGCATGGCAGTAATCTCTTCTTATTTTTTTGCTTACTGACCATTTTAAAATAAGCGTGTGTCATATTCTTGACAAGAGTCCATGTCGTTTATCTCTGTGAGATATCTCGTACACAGCTCAACTCTTTGCCACACTCTCTCCCGTAAGACATAAATCGATAACGTATCAAGTATTCGTTACACTGTTCCAAGTTTTAACTGCGAAGACCCGTTATGGATGTAACCCCGATTATTGACTCTCTGAACGATGCCCAGCGGCAGGCGGTAACAGCCCCGCTGAGTTCGATGTTGGTACTGGCTGGAGCCGGAAGTGGTAAGACCAGAGTACTGGTGCATCGCATTGCCTGGCTGGTGCAGGCAGAAGCAATATCGCCTTACTCCATCATGGCTGTTACCTTCACCAACAAGGCTGCGGCAGAAATGCGCTCACGCATTGAAGACCTGCTGGGGATTCCCCCAAGAGGCATGTGGGTGGGTACATTCCATGGTTTGTCTCACCGTCTGTTGCGGACTCATTATCAGGATGCCGGTCTGCCGGAAAGCTTCCAGATTCTCGACAGCGATGATCAGCTTCGGGTTGTAAAACGCATTATGAAAGCGATGCAGCTGGATGATCAGCGCTGGCCGCCAAGACAGGCACAGTGGTACATCAACAGCAAGAAAGATGAAGGGCTTCGCCCGGATTATATTGATCCGGGTTATGACCCGTTTGAACGTACCATGCTGGATGTTTATCGAGCCTATCACCAATATTGCGAGCAGATGGGTGTGGTCGATTTTGGTGAACTGTTACTGCGAGCCCATGAGCTGTTCCTGAAACGTCCGGATATCCTTCAACACTACCGACAGCGTTTTCGCTACGTTCTGGTGGACGAATTTCAGGATACCAACGCCGTACAATACGCCTGGTTAAGATTACTGGTGGGCGATGAAGACAAAATGATGGTCGTGGGTGATGATGACCAGTCCATTTATGGCTGGCGTGGTGCCCGCATTGAGAATATACGTCAGTTTACCGAAGACTTCCCTAAGTCCAGCACGGTTAAACTTGAACAGAATTACCGTTCCACAGGCAGGATTCTGAATGCTGCCAATGCAGTGATTGCCAACAACCCTGACCGTCTTGGCAAAGAGTTGCACACCGACAGTGGCGATGGCGAAGCGATCCAGCTTTATTCCGGTTTCAATGAAATGGATGAGGCAAGGTTTATTTCTGATCGCATCAGCGAAGCCGTTAACGAAGGCAAGTCCCGTAGCGACATTGCCATTCTTTACCGCTCTAATGCCCAGTCCCGCAATCTGGAAGAAGCGTTGCTGAGAGCCGGGATTCCTTATCGGATTTATGGTGGTCAACGTTTCTTCGAACGGGCTGAAATCAAGAATGCCCTGGCTTACCTGAGGTTGATCAGCACACCCCATGACAACACCTCTCTGGAGCGGGTGATTAATATTCCGGCACGGGGTATTGGCGAGAAAACCGTCGAAAAACTCAGGGAAGCTGCCCGCACACAGGATGTTTCCCTGTGGCTGGCGATCAAGAGCGTGATTGCCAACAAGGCTATTGGTGGCAAGGCCGGACGTTCTCTGGCGGAGTTTGTCGACCTGATTGAAACCCTCACTGCGGTGGGTGACGACCTTGATCTTGGTGAGCTGGCTGATCGTGTGATTACCCACACCGGCCTGGTGGCGCACCATGAAAAAGAGAAGGGTGAAAAAGGTCGTGCCAGGGTAGAAAACCTTGAGGAACTGGTGACCGCCTGTCGTCAGTTTGATATTGACGACCTTGATCTGGATGAAGAAATCGAAACCATGAGTCCGCTGGATGCCTTTCTGGCCAATGCGGCGCTGGAAGCCGGTGACACTCAGGCTGACCAGTTTTCTGACAGTGTTCAGATGATGACTCTGCACTCGGCAAAAGGTCTGGAGTTTCCTATGGTGTTTCTTGCCGGTATGGAAGAGGGTCTGTTCCCTCACAAAATGTCGCTGGAAGAAGGCAACCTGGAAGAGGAGCGTCGTCTTTGTTATGTGGGTATTACCCGAGCCATGGAAAAGCTGACGCTCAGTTATGCTGAAAACCGTCGTTTATATGGCAAGGATACCTTCAACCGCCCTTCCCGGTTTATTCGTGAAATACCGGGTGAACTGATTCAGGAAGTGCGTCTGGGAGGTACGATTTCCCGCCCCGCCACCACACGACAGTCTACGTCTTCTGCTGCATCTGCCGGACTGGCACTTGGGCAGCGGGTTCACCACGATGTGTTTGGTGAAGGTACTATTGTAAGTGCTGAAGGTGATGGGGCGCAGGCAAGAGTACAGGTGAACTTCGACAGTGAAGGCACGAAATGGCTGATGATGGCTTACGCTAATCTGGTGGTGATTTCCTGATTGATACCAGCCCGGATGTTCAGTCCGGGCTGATTGATTTAAGTTGCCAGAAAAGCCACACCTGCTAACATGCACCTGTCTTCTATAAAAACATCCGTATAAAAACAACAATGACAGAAAGGTAAAGTCATGAAACGTCGTAACCTGCTTGCCTCCGTCGGGCTGGCATTGTCTGCAACATTTCTTGCCGGTTGTGGATCATCCGAGCAAGCTGAAACCTCCGTTGTAGCAGAGCCTGAACAACAATCTTTTGAATGGAAACTGGTCACGTCCTGGCCGAAAAATTTTCCCGGATTGGGCATGGCCCCAGAACGCTTTGCTGACATGGTTAATGACATGAGCGCGGGTCGCCTTCAGGTCAAAATATACGGCGCTGGTGAACTGGTTCCGGCACTGGAGGTGTTTGATGCCGTGTCGAACGGTACAGCCGATATGGGGCATTCCGGTGCTTACTACTGGAAAGGCAAAGACCCTGCTACACAGTTTTTTACCGCCGTCCCCTTTGGTTTAAACGCTCAGGAAATCAGCAGCTGGATTCACTATGGCGGTGGACAGGCGCTATGGGATGAAGTCTACAAGCCTTTTAATATTAAGCCGTTGGCAGGTGGTAATACCGGTGTGCAAATGGCGGGCTGGTTTAACAGGGAAATTAACTCTCTTGATGATATTAAGGGACTGAAAATGCGCATTCCCGGCATGGGCGGAGAAGTGCTGAAGCGTCTGGGAGGCGTTCCGGTAACACTGCCTGGTGGTGAACTCTTTACTGCTTTGCAGACTGGTGCCATTGATGCAACGGAATGGGTTGGGCCTTATAACGATATGGCGTTTGGCTTCTATAAGGTGGCTTCCTATTACTACTATCCCGGCTGGCATGAGCCAGGTTCCATGATGGAATTTACCATTAATCTGGATGCCTGGAATGCATTACCAGCCGATCTTCAGGCTATCGTAAAGGCTGCTGCAAAAGCGGCTCATCAGGACATGCTTGACGAGTACACAGCCAGAAATAATGCCGCTCTCAACCAGCTGGTATCCGAACATGGCGTGAAACTGCGTCGTTTGCCGGATGACGTATTAAAAGAGCTGAAGGAAACGGCTGACGAAGTCACGGCTGAAGTGGCTGCCAGCAGTGATGTTGCCAAACGTGTTTACGAGTCTTTTAAGGCTTTCCGTGAACAGTCCACGCAGTACCACAAGATTTCTGAAGAAGCCTATTACGACGCACGTTCTTTATAGAGCCAGATGAGCAGGGGTTAACGACCCTGCTCCAGCTGATGCACTTCTTCAAATCCCATTGCTTCCAGTGCAGGCATCAGGCCATGAATGCCGTCAGGGCTGCCGGTATAGATAAACCGGTCAGAGGTCGGTGTGCTGGAATCAGGGATGGTTTCCAGTAGAAATTCAACCCGTCTGGCAATGGCTTCGCCGGAATTAATCCAGTGAATGGGAACCGGGCAGGCGGCCTGAAGCTGCTGTTCCAGCAAAGGAAAGTGGGTGCAGCCTAATACAATACAGTCGGGCTGTTTGCCATTGGCAAAAAAAGGTTCAACGACGGTTTTGTATTCCTCATGGCTGACAGGCTGTTCACGCAGGTGGCGTTCTGCCATGGCAACCAGTTCACTGGAACCCACAGAAATGACATCACAGTCTCTGGCAAAATCACGAATTAATTGATGAGTATATTCTCTGGCAATGGTTCCCGGTGTGGCCAGCAGTCCAATACTGCGCTTTTTTGACCATTCCCCCGCCGGTTTGATGGCTGGAACAACGCCCACCACTGGAATTTGCAGTGCCTGTCGTGCGCGGGGCAGAGAGATGGTACTGGCGGTATTGCAGGCGATAATGGCAAGGGCTGGCTGATATTGCTCTGCCAGTTGGTTCAGGCAATACAGCGTCCTGTCAATGACTTCCGCTTCTGGTTTTGGACCATAAGGAAATGCCTCGTTGTCCGCACAGTAAATAACCTCAACCCCCGGCAGTCTGCGTTTGACTTCCTGATAAATACTCAGCCCTCCAACGCCGGAGTCGAAGATAACAATGGGTTTCTTTTGTTGCTCTTGTTGAGCGAGTGGTTGAGCGGATTGTTGCATAGATAAAGGGTGTCGTTGTTCCACAAAATAAAACAGGGTAGACGCTGTCAACCGGTTTGCAAATAAGAGCTCTTCGCTGTTTCCTGGGGATTTCATAAGCAGTGAGGAGTCTAACCAGGGAGTCACTGATTCAGCTTCACTCTAAAAGAGACTGTTCTTTTCGGCTTCGGTCCATTCTGGATGCTTTCTTGTAAGCACAAGACCTGATGAAAAGGAGATACCATTAAATCGTGGTATTAAGCTAAAGTACTTGATAATACAGCTGGTGTCCGAAGCAGGAAAAGTACAGTTAGCCCAGGGGTCACATACAACAGAACCTTGAAGTGCTTTCTTAAATCTTTCACCACCTAAAATAAACTCCGGCAGGATAGGCTTACTATCTAATAGTAAAAAAGTATGGTCGTAATTGATCTCAGTTCGGACTATTCCTATATGTAAATCAGGTGATTGCTTTATATTTGATAAATAATTATATGCTATAGATGCAAAGTCATCACACGTCCCAAACCCTAATTTTTTAGGGGCTTTTACAGGTTGGCTGATGGAAAATGAGGGGTTGCAACAGAAATAGCCTTTCAGGAAAGATTGATTTGAACAGATCAAAATTTCTGAAGGATCAGACATGTGTACAACACCCTCACTACGTCCTATGTTCGCATTTCCCGGCTGGGTAATCGAGCAGATTGATATTGATTGGGAAGTCAAACAAGCTTTTGTCTATCTCCGCAGGGATGGCCGAATTCAGCACGAGAAATGCAGTCAATGTGAAACCCCTATGGGACAAATGAAGACAAAAGATCGGTGTGTCCAGGATTTACCACTGGGAGTTCTACAGGTAAATCTTCTCTTCACAGCTTTTCAGGGCCGCTGCTCACACTGCAACAATATTGAAACCGTTACTATTCCTGGTTTAACTCCCAAGGCTCAGGCAACCGATCGCCTTAAACGACACGTCAGCCATTTATGTCGCTATATGCCCTGCGACAAGGTGCCTGAATTCATTGCTATATCCGGTGGTACTGCCCGTCGTTGGGATAAAGAGATGCTGCTGAGAATGCTTCCAGCTCCAAAGCGTGACGGTATTCGCGCTCTGCTCATTGACGAAAAATCCATTGGCAAAGGCCATCAGTATCTTACCGTTGTTCTTAACGCCGACTCAGGAGAAACCCTCTTCCTTGGTGAAGGCAAGCGAAAAGAGACTCTGGATGAGTTCTTGAGCAGCCTGACTGAAGAGCAAAAAGCGAGCATCGAGTGTGTTGGCATAGACCGTGGTGGCAGCTATCAGGCTTCGGTGAAAGAGCACTTGCCCAATGCGGATATTGTATACGACAAGTTTCACATTATTGCCAATTATAATGATGTGATAGATCAGATAAGGCGCAGGGAGTGGCGTCAGGCTGAAGAAGAGAACAAGCCCTTTATCAAGGGTCAGCGGTTCAACCTGTTCATGAACCCTGAGAACCTGACTCCAAAGCGAGAAAGCAGTCTGAAAGAGCTCTTGAGCATGAACGAGGATCTCAATCAGGCTTACATCCTGAAAGACATGCTCAAACAGCTATGGACGTACACGTACAAAGCGTGTGCCGGCAAGTTTCTGGATAGATGGATAGAGTTAGCAAAAGAAACCGGAATTGCAGAACTTAAGAGGTTTGCTAAGGGCTTGGACAGGGCAAGAGAGGGCTTGCTGTCGTACTGCCATCATCGTATAACCAGCGCGAAGATTGAAGCTTTCAATGGAGTCATCAAACGGATTATCTACAAAGCTTGTGGCTACAATGATCTTGATTACCTCTATCTTAAAATCAGGCAGGAGGCTGTAAAATGATCAGCCAACCTGTAAAAGAGCCATTTTTTACACCACGCAGCTTGCTGCCTAACACTTGGATTTCTTCCAAGAAATTCAGTTCTGCGTACTCTTAACTCTGCGTGTATACTTCGTTTCTCTCCAAACATATCATCACCCATGTTCGGAGTAGACATATTTGCGGGATGGGGAGATGGCCTGTAGCTAGGAAAACCAGGAGGATGGTTGATAGCCGTGAACGCAAGTTCATTATAAACATGATGGCATGCAAGATTTCCGAGAGTAATAAGGCTGTGTATACCTAACATAGTTATGCTCCTGCCTCCTCACCGATGAGATACCACTTCGTACCAGGTTATAATATTTTCGCTCTTTTCTTGCTTCGGATGCATCCTGATATTTTCTGTTTCGCCTTGCTGTTCCTGATGTCTTGCTCACTGCCATTGTTGTCGAAGGGGATTCAGAAGGCTTTCTGCCGCTTCATACTGCAACCGTCCACCGGAGCGTGCAGTTTACCTGAAAACTGGACAGAGCAGTGCAATTCGGTATGGTAATGATCCGTTAATTTCTTACTGGTCATTATGTCATGCAGACTAACAACAATTTCAATAGTCTTTTGAACGAATTTCCTGCTGAACCTGCATCGATTCTGAAAACGCTGTCCACACAGTCGGGGCGTCTGGATAAAAAGCAGGTTGACTCATTGTTGTCGTGTCTGAATATGACAATCGAGGAGCTGATGAAAGCTCTATTGCCTCTCGCTGCTTCCCTGAGTGTTACTCCGGTTTCCAGTTTTCAGGTAGGAACCATAGCAGAAGGCGGCAGTGGTAATCTGTATTTTGGTGCGAACCTTGAGTTTTCTCAGCATCCCCTGAAAATCACTGTCCATGCTGAGCAGTGTGTTGTCACCAACGCCTGGCACCAGGGGGAAACCTGGTTGAAACGCCTGATGGTGAATGAAGCGCCCTGCGGTCATTGTCGCCAGTTTTTGAAAGAACTGAACAAGGTTGATGACATGCAGATCATTATTGATCGTACCTCCAGAGGGGAGGTGGTTACCTGTAAGATTGGCGACCTGCTGCCGGATGCTTTTGGTCCTGATGACCTGGGTATCAAAGAGTACCTGATGAGCGATGTTTGTTACTCATTGTCGTTTTCAGAAAAGCCGTTGGCAGAAACCAATGAACTGGCTCAGGCTGCTCTGGAGGCGGCCCGGCGAAGTCATGCGCCTGTTTCAAACAGCCGGGCGGGTGTGGCTCTGCAACTGTCCAGTGGGCGGGTAGTTACCGGGCGCTATGGAGAGAATGCTGCGTTTAACCCGGGTATTTCAGCCATGGAGGCGGCGGTTGTTAACTGGCGGATGGCATTGCTGGCGCAGCCAGAAGATCGTATTGTCGCTGCCGTTATGGTTGAACAGCAGGGAACCAGCTCACAACGCTACCTGGCAGAAGCTTTTCTGGCTGACTATGGTGTCAAGCTTCAGTATTTCAGGGTCTAAACTTAACAGGAAGTAAGTTAGCAATGATGCATATCTCGGGCAGGGACGCTCAACGATGAAAATAGATCCTTCCACCACATCCACGAATCTGGATTACGGTCACAACCCTGACGATGGTTCAGGAGAGAAACAGCAACATAAAAAGCAGGATGACAAACAGTACAACCCTGTTTTGCCCCATGATCATTCCGATGTTATCCGTTCGAAAAAACTGGCTGCGCGCAAGGCTCGTAAAAAGAAAAGAAAAATCGCCGAGCGCAGAGCCCGGCGAAATAAGAGCAAAGACGACAAACCTTCAACAACAGACTAAAAATATTCTTCAGGTCTAATGCGATCTTTGTTTTTTCTGTGATGTTTTTTACCATCTTTATTTGAACGGTCATTTTTTGGTTTTTTGGTAGGTTTTTTATTATGTTCTCTCTTCTGCTTCTTTATTATGCTGTTTTCTTTGCTATTGGATAAAGCAGGATATTCATCGGTTGTGTCAAAGCCTTCTTCTTGTCCGCTGTCGTCACTATAGTCAGTTTCAGTTTCAGTGTCAGTTTCAGTGTCAGTGTCAGTAGCTTTAGGTTCAGGTTGCGTCTCTCCATCTTGTGAATTAGGGGAATATTGTTCTGTTGCTAATTGTATCGAATTAAGTGCAGTCTGAAGATGCTGGGATGCCGGTGAATCTGGAGCAGACAGCATTTGTATAGAACTCTGAATACTTTCCTGAGCATTATTGAGATGTTCTTTTAACTTTTCATTACGAATAGAAATCATCATTATACGTATCTGCTTATGAGTTAGTTGCTGTTTTTCTTTGTATACAGCGCCTGTATGTAGTGAATGTTTTAAGTTTGGGGTGGATGGAAAGAATGTCACAACTCCAGAGTCTTTAGGTATTTTTTCTCTGTGTTTTTTCTTGGTTTTGTCGGAAACAGCACCGTCTTCTGGTTCTTCTTTCTCATACTTGACTGGTCTGCGGGGAGGTTCATTCCCCCCCGCCCCTGCTGCCCCTGTAGAACCGGAGTAATCTCTGTTACGCCTTACAGCATATGAAGACGGGCTTTGCGGTGTGTTTGAGGAAGTTGCGGAAGAAGGGGATTTGCTGCCCGAATTATTGTTACTCGATGGGGTATTTCCGTCGTCAGGTTTTCCCTCAGAGCCGACATCCCCTATAGCAGAAACTCTGACAGGCTTTCCTTTGAATGTCAGAAGCAGGTATTCGTAAGACAAGGGCCAGCTTTCATCATAACCAAACTGTTGCCAGCCAAATGAGAAATCAGGTGGAGCTGGAGAAGGTGCAGCTGCTACTGCGTGATAACTATATAAGTTTTCCTCTTTATCCCATGATAAGTGTGAACCATCATCACAGGCTATGGTGGAGTAGAAAGTGGAGTAGAAAGTGGAGTATAAAAAGTAACCTGCATTCTTGTCATAGCAGAACCAGGCACTGGTCATATCCTCTAATGACGTGTGGTGAAGCATTGAAAAACCGGTCAAAATCCCTTCAGGGTAACCCTGTCTGTCTACACGGGAAGGCACTTTGATTCTGTGTGTTGTTGCTGCTGTTGAAGAGAGAACAAAGCTGGAGCTGGCCTCATCAAACAAAATCTTAAGTTTATTATTAGCAACGGGCTCGGCTATTGTAAGCAGTAGACTTTGATAGCCGAAAGCATCCTGCTGGCTTGATTCAGGCAGTGCCTTACCGGATTTTTCAGAGAGTTTGAATGACAAAGACTGCTGACCCCTTGTGTCACGAGAAATCTGGGCAGAGATACCGTAAAGAGGCAGTGCTACCTGTTGAGTTTGCTGCGGTTTTGGCACTATCTGGCTGCTTGTGATGCCTGCTATGTGGTCAGTTAAAATAGCATCTTTTCTGATGAAACCTGCTTCAAGAGGGGGAGCTTCGAGCCTTGTTGATGTCATCATTGAACCAAAAATCCCTGCTGACCCACTGAGTTCTGAGCTAAAACCCAAGTCAAAAGCCAAAGCGGGAAACGTTGCAAAAAGAGAGACCATCGAAAAAGTCCGATATTTCATTTTGTCTTCCTCGTTCAGACATTATATTTATTGACTGTATTTGTTTAGCAGTGACTGAGGGAGTTGCAAGTTCTTGAGTACTTATGCTCTGATGATCACAAAAAAAAGACCAGAATGGCGACTGTTAAGGCAACGATAAAGAGCAACAACCATGAGTAAAAAACATTACGATGTACTGGTAGTTGGTGGGGGAATGGTCGGTGCGGCATTGGCAGCGGCATTGGGTTTGCATGGTATTACAGTAGCGATTTTCGACCAGAAAATGCCTGAACCATTTTCGGCAGAGGCTTTACCTGATATTCGTGTGTCGGCATTGAGTCAGGCTTCAGAAGCTTTGCTGCAAAAGGTTGGAGCCTGGTCACGTATGCAATCCATGCGCATGTGTCCCTATCGGAAAATGGCTGTCTGGGAAAAGCTTGAGCATTCTTTTAGCCAACACTTCAATCAAACCCTGTTTGACGCCGCAGACGCTCACTTTGAGCAGCTGGGTTTTATCGTCGAAAACCGGGTTACTCAGCTGGGTTTGCTGGAAGCCTTAAAAGACAATGGCAGTGTAGACCTGCATTGTCCGGTGACGATTGAACACATAAACCTCTCTGGTCAACAACCCGAACTTATTTTGCAGGATGGGCGCGCCTTCACCGGTGAACTGCTGGTCGGAGCAGATGGCGCTCAATCCAGAGTTCGTGAACAGGCAGGTATTCGTCTTGAAACGTCTGAATATGCCCAGCAGTGCTTTGTCGCCACCGTTGAAATTGCTGGCGGGCAGCAGGACATCACCTGGCAGGCATTCACCCCGACTGGCCCCGAGGCGTTTTTGCCCCTGCCTGATATCAACGGCAGGAGCTATGCCTCTGTCGTGTGGTATCACCAGCCGGAACCGATTCGGCGGTTAATGTTGCTCGCTAACCAGCATCGCACTGATGAGCTTATTGATGAAATAGTGACCACCTTTCCCGGTGAGTTGCCAGAAATAAAAGCGTTGCACGAGTGCAGCTACTTTCCTTTAGCCAGAAGACATGCTGCAACTTACTACAAACCGGGTGTGGTTCTGGTGGGAGACGCTGCCCACACCATAAACCCCCTGGCAGGTCAGGGTGTAAATCTTGGTTTTCAGGACGTTGCCTGGCTGGCTCAACACCTGTTTGATGCAAAAAAACAGCAGCGTAACCCGGGCTCTGTCGATGTTCTGGCGGGCTATGAAAAGGCCAGACGTAAAGACAATCTGTTAATGATGTCGACAATGGATGCTTTCTATTACACATTCAGCAATAACAGTTTGCCCTTGAAGCTTGCCCGCAATGCGATGTTGGCCATTGCCGGGAAAAACAGGCTGGCAGTTACGCAGGTGATGAAGTATGCGATGGGTGTTTCCGGTAAAAAGCCGGAATGGCTATTACAATAAGATACGGTGTTTGCGTTAATCCCTGATGCCTCTGGAATCTCAGAGGCGTTACGATTCTCTGCTGAATATTTCAGGTAGGGAGTCAGGATATGCGGATGGTGCTATCAGCCTTTTTAAAACTGGCTGCAATTGCTTCTTTAGGTTACTGGTGGATGTGGCTGTTTTTGGGAACGGCTTATTATTACCTGATCCAGCATGACTCTCTATGGTCTTCCGTGCAGTCCGGTGCGGGCATGATGCTGGTGGTTTTTGTGATTGGCATGCTGAGCGTTCAGCTCTCGGAAATGCTGGTTCCCATGGAAGAATATAGTGACTGATTCTAAAGGGCAGCTTCAGCTGCCCTTTTGCGTTTTAATGCTTTTTATCATTCCACGGGTCAACGTGTATCAGTACCTCAAGAATATGAGGCCCTTCTTCCAGCAATAACTTTTCAACCGCTAACGCAATATCATGCCCCTGATTGACGGTCAGAGTGCCATCAACGTTCAGGTGCATATCCACAAACAACCCACCATGGTAACGGCTTCTTAACCGGTGAATGCCCTTAACGCCCTCAACGGTGACTGCAAGCTCATGGAGCCGCTCGATAATGTCTTCTGAAGCTCCGGTATCTACCAGAGAACCCAGTGCAGGGGAACAGATTTTAAAGGCTGAAAACAGGATAAACAGCGCAATAATGAGCGCACCCGCCAGATCAATCCAGGCAAACTGAGGCAGAAACATTGATACCAGCACCGCAATGGCAGCGGGTATTGAGCTTAACGCATCGCTTCGATGGTGCCACGCGTTGGCAATCAGAGCTGACGAGTTAACCTGTTTGCCTTTGTGTCGAGTCCAGTGGAACAGAACTTCTTTGGAAACCATGGAGATCAGTGCGGCAACCAGAGCAACAGGTCCTGCATTGGAAATATTTCCTTCATCCCAGGAAGAAAAAGCATCCCAGGCTATGCCAATGCCTGTACCAACCATTAGAACCCCAATAAACAGGGTAGCCAGGGTTTCAAAGCGTTGATGCCCGTATGGATGTCGACTGTCGGCAGGTTTTGACCAGATTTTTACACCGGCAAGCACCGCAAAGTCACTGACAAGGTCGGAAAGGCTGTGCAAACCATCAGCCACCATAGCCCGGCTGTTGCCCAGTGTTCCCGCCAGAATTTTCAGAACAGAAAGAGCCAGGTTAACGATTAAGCCAATCCCGGTTGTAACAGTAACAGTGTGTGCTGTCAGCTCTGTGTTATGAACAGACGGCGATAGTTGTGTATCAGTCATTGAGTCCATGGTTATAGGCATTTTTATGAGTTTTCCGACTGTAACCTTAAGATGACCGGATCGGTTTGAAAATACCGGATTACCCTGTTTCCCCCCTTTTGCTGATAAGCCCCCATTGACCTCATGCAGATAGACCGATAAGGTTCACGGCCTGCAAATTATGTACTTTCGTACATATTCTATAAACGACAGCGGTTTCAAACGAGGAGTCTCTTTTTATGAGTACCCGGGAATACCCACTGCCGGGAATGATCGTCTTTTCTCTGTTCTTCTCCGGCATGGCCATCGCAGCAGTTCTGGCTGCAAAAATCATCAATGTTGCCGGCTTTGCCGTACCTGCGGGTGTGCTGGCTTACGCAATTACCTTTGCCTGCACCGATATTATCGGTGAAGTCTACGGCGAAAAAGTAGCGCGTAAAATGGTATTGGCGGGTTTTGTTGCCATGATTTCAGTGACCTTGCTGATTCAGCTGGCTATCGTCTGGCCAGCCGCCTATTTCTGGCAGGGACAGGAAGTGTTCGAACAGGTATTAGGCAACAGCCCACGTATTATCATTGCCAGTATGGTGGCTTATATTTCCAGCCAGTATCTGGATATCACTATTTTTAGCCGTTTGAAAAAGGCGACCAATGGTAAACACCTGTGGCTGCGTAACAACGCTTCTACGTTCTCTTCTCAACTGATTGATTCAGCCGTTTTTGTAACGATTGCCTTTTATGGTGTGTTTCCGATCAGTGAAATGATTATTGGACAGTGGATCGTTAAAATGCTGATTGCGGCGATTGATACACCTGTTGTGTATATGGGGGTATCGGTGCTGAAGAAACAAATTGTTTCAGAAGTACAGACAGCTTACGCCTGATATGCACTCTTAATCGGCATTCCAAGCCGTCTGGTTTGTCCAGACGGCTTAAGACGTATAATTTATTCCCTGCTGCTTATCTCTTTCCATCACTAAAGATACAATCAAATATTTTCCAGTCATCTGTCGGAATTTGTGAGTGTCTTACCCAATGTCGTTTTTCTCTAAAGCTGCTTTGCTGGCAGGCCTCTGTGCCATTTCATTTCAGGCGTTTTCTGCACCTTCTGCACCGAAGAGTTTCTCACAGGCCAAGCGTGAAGCTGAAAAAATCTACCATACCCATATGACCAGCTTTTACTGTGACTGCGAGTTCAGGCGCGAAGGTAAAAAGCTGGTTCCCGATCTTGAATCCTGTGGTTATGAAATACGCAAGCAGGAAGCTCGCGCCAACCGCATTGAATGGGAACATGTCGTACCTGCCTGGGAGTTTGGTCATCAGCTACAATGCTGGCAGGATGGCGGTCGCAGAAACTGTGGCAAGAATGAAAAATTTCGCCGTATGGAAGCCGACCTGCACAACCTGACCCCGGCGGTGGGTGAAGTGAATGGTGATCGGTCTAACTACCGGTTTGGCTTTCTTCTCGACACACCGGAAATGTACGGGCAGTGTGACTTTAAGGTGAACTTCAAAGAACGCAAGGCGCAGCCCCCCATAGCCAAACGGGGCAAAATTGCACGAATTTATCTGTATATGGAAGACCGTTACCCATTCCGGCTCAGCGACGGCCAGCGGAAGCTTTACGAAGCCTGGGACAAAATGTACCCACCGACTGAGTGGGAGGTTCAGCGCAATGACAAGATTTCGCGGGTTCAGGGCTGGGAGAACCCTTACGTTTCAGCACATGCCGGATAGTCTGACTCTTAGGTATGATAATATAACTCGATTCATTAACGCTTCCGGATTTTATCAGAATGGAACAAACCGTTATTGGCGACGACGGAATAGAACGCCAGTCATTGCGAGCGTACACAGAAAGTGCCTACCTGAATTATTCCATGTACGTCATTCTGGATCGGGCTCTGCCTCATATTGGCGACGGGCTTAAGCCGGTGCAGCGTCGTATCGTCTATGCGATGAGTGAACTGGGTCTGAAGAATACGGCCAAGTTCAAAAAGTCTGCCCGTACCGTGGGTGATGTGCTGGGTAAGTTTCATCCCCATGGCGACAGTGCCTGTTACGAAGCCATGGTGCTGATGGCACAGCCGTTTTCCTATCGCTATACGCTGGTGGACGGTCAGGGCAACTGGGGTTCTCCTGACGACCCCAAGTCGTTTGCAGCGATGCGTTACACCGAATCCCGCCTGACGAAATACTCGGATGTTCTGCTGGGTGAGCTGGGACAGGGTACCGTAGATTGGTTACCTAACTTCGATGGCACGCTGGAAGAGCCTTCCATTCTGCCTGCCCGCCTGCCCAACCTGCTGCTGAACGGCACCACGGGTATTGCGGTCGGTATGGCTACTGATGTTCCTCCCCATAACCTGAGCGAAGTCGCCGATGCCTGTGTGCATCTGCTGGAAAACCCGAAGGCAACGATTGCAGAGCTGGTTGAACATATTCAGGGACCAGACTATCCGACAGACGCTGAAATCATCACGCCCCGTGAAGACATTCTCAAAATGTACGAACAGGGTCGTGGGTCTATCCGGATGCGTGCGGTTTATCAGAAGGAATCGGGCGATATCATTATTACCGCCCTGCCCCACCAGTGTTCAGGTGCCAAGGTGCTGGAGCAGATTGCAGCCCAGATGCAGGCGAAAAAGCTGCCAATGGTGGCTGACCTGCGTGATGAGTCTGACCATGAAAACCCTACCCGCCTGGTGATCGTTCCCAAGTCCGGCCGCATTGATGTGGAAGGCCTGATGAATCACCTGTTCGCTACCACTGATCTGGAAAAGACCTATCGGGTCAATATGAACATGATTGGTGTCAATGGTCGGCCACAGGTTAAATCACTGGATCGTATGCTGACCGAATGGTTGTCGTGGCGGACTGACACGGTGCGTCGGCGTTTGCAGTATCGTCTCGACAAGGTGCTGGCACGCCTGCATATTCTGGAAGGATTATTGGTAGCTTTCCTGAATATTGATGAAGTGATCGATATTATTCGCAGTGAAGACAAACCCAAAGAAGCCCTGATGGCAAAGTTTGGGCTGTCTGAGTTGCAGGCTGATGCCATTCTGGAGATCAAGCTGCGTCAGCTGGCAAAGCTTGAGGAGATGAAGATTCGTGCTGAGCAGGAAGAACTGGATAAAGAACGTAAGCAACTGGAGCTGATATTAAGCTCCGAGCGTCGTTTGAAGACCCTGATCAAGAAAGAAATTATTGCGGATAAAGAGAAATATGGCGACGAACGTCGTTCACCCATTGAACAGCGTCAGGAAGCCAGGGCTTTGTCTGAGACAGACTTGATGAGTTCAGAGCCTGTTACCATCATTCTGTCGGAAAAAGGTTGGGTGCGTTGTGCCAAAGGTCATGAAGTCGACCCTTCTACCATGAACTACAAGTCGGGTGATAAATATCGACTGTCGGCACGAGGCAAGAGTAATCAGTCGTCTGTCTTTATCGATTCCACCGGACGCGCCTATTCGGTTCAAACCCATAGCCTGCCCTCTGCCCGTGGTCAGGGCGAGCCTTTAACGGGACGTGTCAATCCACCTTCCGGCGCAACCTTTGAAGGGTTATGCGTGGGGGATACCAGTAATTGTTACCTGATGGCATCAGACGCCGGTTATGGGTTTGTGGTTCAGCACGGCGATATGGTCAGCAAGAACAAAGCGGGTAAGGCGCTTCTTACCCTGCCCAAAAATGCCAGAGTGATGTCGCCTGTACCCGTACAGGGTGAAGAACAGCTGCTGGCGGCCATTACCAATGAAGGCAGAATGCTGGTGTTCCCATTGTCTGAGCTGCCAAAACTTGGTCGGGGCAAGGGTAATAAAATTATCAGTATTGCAACGGCAAGGGCGGCAGAGCGGGTTGAAATTCTGGTTGCCCTGGCGGTCTTCAGCAAAGGCGATTCACTGGTGCTACGGGCGGGTAAACGTCATGTGACGCTGAAGCCGACAGATATTGAGCACTATCATGGTGAGCGTGGGCGTCGGGGTAACAAGTTGCCCAGAGGTTTCCAGAAGGTAGACAGTGTTGAAGTGGCAGGCGACAGTGAATAGTTAAATCCACTGCCTTGTCAGCAGGACGTGGTTAGGGAAGCGTTAAACCCTGATACCACAGCCTTTGATAACCAGGTTGCACAAATGATCAGTTGCAGCCTGGATATCGTTTTCACTGAGTTCTTCCTTCCCTAAGACAGAGGCTACCTGGGGGTTGTAGTCTACGTAATATTGTGTGGTTGCCCAAATGGTAAACATCAGATGCAACGGGTCGACCGGGTCCATTTTTCCCTGCTCAATCCAGGCCTGAATCACTCTGGATTTGTCGTTGATCCAGACTTTAAAATGTTTGAAGTGTTCTTTAAGGTGCTGACCTCCGTGAAGGATTTCACTGCTGAAAATGCGGGAAGCACTCGAATGAGCCAGACAGTATTGCATCTTGGCGTTAATGTATTGTCGTAATGCTCTGGCTGGATCATCCTCTGGATTCAGTCCGCTGAAAACCGCTTCCCACAAATCCATTATGTGGGAGAGTACGGCACTGTACAGGTCCATTTTGCTGTTGAAGTAGTAGTGTACATTGGCTTTAGGAAGCCCTGCCCGGTTCGCAATGTCACGGATCGAAGCCCCTTTGAACCCACTGATCACAAATTCGTCTTCAGCGGCTTTGAGTATGACCTGGATATTTTTCTGTCGGGCCCGGCTGGTCTTTATTCCTGTATGCCCAATAGTGGACGCAGAAGATTGCATGACAGGTACCATGTTTAAGTTGTGAGTTATGACTGTCGAGTACCAATATAGACAAGGGCTACATAATTGCCATTCAATAACTTCAGTTTTTAAACGTCCAATGACTTATAAGTGAAAGGTGGCAGTTAATATAAAGTAATTATTATTCAGTGAAATAGAGACAAGAATGAAGTAGCAGTAGTCGACTGTCGTTTTAAATCAAGGTCTGGGCGCATAGTCAAAAACATCTGAGTGCATACTCTGTCGATTAAAGCCAGCTCTTTCAATAGCGTCTGCCGTCGTATAAACCATTTGTGGCGATCCACTCAGATATATATGACCTCTGAGTAGCCGGTCTTTGTCAGCCAGGATGGCATGATAGAGTAAACCATGACGTCCACACCAGTCGTCATCGGCATCACTGACCACCGGGTGGTAATGGATACCTCTGGCTGACCATTCCACAGGCAGGTAGGGCAGGTAGAAATCAGCAGGCGTACGAGCGCCCCAGTACAGATGAATGTCTCCGGAGTGTTTCAGGTTCAGGCAGTGTTCTATCATGCTTTTCATCTGGGCGAAGCCTGTGCCTGCCGCGATAAACACCAGAGGCGTCTCCGGCAGGGGCTCTGGCAGAAAGCAGTTGCCTGAAGGCATACGAACATCAACGCATCCGTTATCAAGCTGATCAAACAGTAAAGTCGAGTTTAAACTGTCTGGCAGTTTTTGTATGTGCAGTTCAAGCTCTTCCTGCTGGTTTAACGGTGCGCAGGCGATGGAAAAGGCGCAGGGCTGTTTGTTGGGTAAAAGAATTTCCAGGTATTGCCCGGCCCGGTAAGGCGGTACAAAACCTGACCGGGGTTTCAGGATAATCCGGTAAATGTCAGAACCTGCCGGATGAATGTCGGTTACATCAAAAGCCTGTTCCGAAACGTTATTGCTCATTGTCATTATTCCTCTGGAAAAATGCCCAGTTCCTGCCAACGATCGTCGACCCGGTTTTTAATGTCATCGCTCATGGTGATGACCCTGCCCCACTCACGGTCCGTTTCACCCTGCCATTTATTGGTTGCGTCAAAACCCACCTTTGAACCTAAACCAGCGACAGGAGAGGCAAAGTCCAGGTAATCAATGGGCGTGTTCTCAATAAATACGGAGTCTCGTTTGGGGTCCATTCTGGTGGTCATTGCCCATATTACGTCATTCCAGTCCCGTGCATTCACGTCATCGTCAGTCACGATCACAAACTTGGTATACATAAACTGCCTGAGAAATGACCATACTCCCAGCATAATACGCTTGGCGTGTCCCGGATACTCTTTACGCATGGTGACAACGGCCATGCGATAGGAGCAGCCTTCCGGTGGCAGGTAGAAATCCACAATTTCCGGAAACTGTTTTTTCAGAATTGGAACAAACACTTCATTCAGCGCGACCCCAAGTACGGCGGGTTCATCGGGTGGACGGCCTGTGTAGGTGCTGTGGTAGATCGGCTCTTTGCGGTGGGTGATGCAGTCAACAGTGAACACCGGAAAGGATTCGACTTCGTTGTAATAGCCGGTATGGTCACCATAGGGACCTTCTTCTGCCAATTCCCCCGGATGGATATGCCCTTCCAGAACAAACTCGGCACTGGCTGGTACCTGCAGATCGCTGGTTTTGCATTTGACCAGTTCGGTTCGGGAACCACGCAGAAGACCTGCAAACGCATATTCTGACAGGGAGTCCGGAACCGGTGTCACAGCGCCAAGAATGGTGGCCGGGTCTGCGCCTAATGCAACGGCAACAGGAAAGGGCTTATCCGGATGTTTTTGCTGCCAGTCCCTGTAATCAAGAGCGCCGCCACGATGAGACAGCCAGCGCATAATCAGCTTGTTGGGTCCAAGCAGCTGCTGGCGATAGATGCCCAGGTTCTGGCGGTCTTTTTCAGGACCTTTCGTGATGACCAGAGGCCAGGTGACAAGGGGGGCGGCGTCGCCGGGCCAGCAGGTTTGTATGGGCAGTCGGCTTAAATCAACCTCATCACCTTTCAGGACCTCTTCCTGGCAGGGAGCGTTGTTGACCACCCTGGGGCCCATGTTTAGAACCTGCTTGAAAATCGGAAGCTTCTGCAAGGCATCTTTAAAGCCTTTGGGGGGATCGGGCTCTTTCAGGTAAGCGAGTAACTGCCCGACTTCTTTCAGGGCGCTGACATTGTCCTGCCCCATACCCAGGGCTACTCGTCGTGGTGTACCAAACAGATTGGTTAACACCGGCGTATCAAAGCCTTTAGGGTTTTCAAACAGTAGTGCCGGTCCCTTTTTACGCAGGGTTCGGTCGCTGATCTCGGTCATTTCCAGGTAAGGGTCGACTTCAGCGGAAATTCGTTTCAGTTCGCCCTGCTGTTCCAGCAATTGGATAAAATCTCGAAGGTCCCTGTATTTCATGGATTCTACTGCCGGGAGGTTATCGTTATAGGGGCTGATTGTATTGTTATCAGGAAGGGAGGCTTTTCTACAGAAACGGCTACGGGGTAGCTGTTTCTGTAGAAAAAGAAGAAGACTTACTTGCGCTTCATGGCCTGGAAGAACTCTTCATTGGTCTTGGTGTGCTTCATACGATCCAGCAGGAATTCAACGGCCTGTATTTCATCCATTGGGTGCAGGATTTTACGCAGAATCCACATGCGCTGCAGCTCTTCTTCCGTGGTCAGCAGGTCTTCACGACGAGTACCGGACTTGTTAATACCGATAGCCGGGAACACACGCTTTTCAGCGATGCGACGGTCGAGGTTCAGTTCCATGTTACCGGTACCTTTAAATTCCTCGAAGATCACTTCGTCCATCTTGGAGCCGGTATCCACCAGTGCGGTGGCTACGATGGTCAGGCTGCCGCCTTCTTCAATGTTACGGGCAGCACCAAAGAAACGCTTCGGACGTTCCAGGGCATGGGCATCCACACCACCGGTCAGAACCTTGCCGGAAGATGGAATGACGGTGTTGTAAGCACGTGCCAGACGGGTAATGGAGTCGAGCAGAATGACAACGTCTTTCTTGTGCTCAACCAGTCGCTTGGCTTTCTCCAGTACCATTTCGGCCACCTGAACGTGACGTGATGGTGGTTCGTCAAACGTGGACGCGACCACTTCTCCACGAACAGAACGTGCCATCTCTGTCACTTCCTCAGGACGTTCGTCGATCAGCAGTACAATCAGGTGACATTCAGGGTTGTTACGGGTGATGTTGGCTGCAATATTTTGCAGCATCAGGGTTTTACCGGCTTTTGGCGGAGATACGATCAGACCGCGCTGACCTTTGCCGATTGGGGAGACCAGATCAATAATTCGACCGGTCAGGTCTTCTGTAGAACCGTTACCCATTTCCATCACCAGACGATCCTGCGGGAACAATGGCGTCAGGTTTTCAAACAGAATTTTATTGCGGGCATTTTCAGGCTGATCAAAGTTAATTTCGTTAACTTTCAGCAGCGCGAAATAACGCTCACCTTCTTTTGGCGGGCGAATTTTACCCGAGATGCTGTCGCCGGTTCTCAGGTTAAAACGGCGGATCTGGCTTGGGGATACGTAAATATCATCAGGGCCTGCCAGATAGGAACTGTCGGCAGATCGCAGGAAGCCAAAGCCGTCCTGGAGGATTTCCAGAACGCCTTCGCCAAAGATGTCTTCCCCGCTGCGGGCATGGCGCTTGAGGATAGAGAATATTACGTCCTGCTTTCGTGAACGGGCGAGGTTGTCCAGGCCCATTTCATTGGCTTTTGCCAGAAGCTCAGGAACAGATTGTTTCTTTAGTTCGGTAAGATGCATAACAGTTTGAGAACGTTATATTGAAAGGTAGTGGCCGTCGTAGTTGCAGGAAAATCAGGTATTATTGAGATTATTATTTTAAGGATCGCTTAATGCCAATCCCTGCGAAAGCTGTTTACAGCCTTTCAGCTACAGCCCGATGTTTAGGTCATGTACTTGAATTAAGTGAGTGTTGGCTCGAAAGAATTCAAAACAAGCCCGGCCGGAAATAATTCTATTGACTGTCATTGTACCAATTTATCAATCGTTGGCGTCTGACATGTGTCACTCCAACAGTCTATATCCTTTTCTGGAAAATAATCAAGAACTAGTGTCTCGTCAACTTTAAATAGGTTTTATTATTCTTTTTTCTGCTCAGTACGTTGAAAGGTCTGTCTGAGTTGCATTGACGAACGTAGCGCAATGATGAAAGTAGCGCAATGCTGGTGCAGGCATCAGGCAGACCGCCGGATGAAAATACCAAAATAACATCCGGCCATTTCTGGCTTGCCTGTTCCCTGAAAAGGATCAGAGGTTACTGTCCAGAAATGCAGTCAGCTGAGATTTGGACAGAGCGCCGACTTTAGTCGCTTCTACATTGCCGCCCTTGAACAGCATCAGGGTCGGGATACCGCGCACGCCATATTTGGGTGGAGTGGCTTCGTTTTCGTCGATGTTCAGTTTGCAGATCTTCAACTTGCCGTCGTAGTCCTGGGCAATTTCATCCAGAACCGGTGCAATCATTTTGCAGGGGCCGCACCACTCTGCCCAGTAGTCGACCAGTACCGGTCCGTCAGCCTTCAGTACGTCCTCTTCGAAGGAAGCGTCTGTCACATTGACAATATCGCTCATGGAATGGGTCTCCTAGCCATTTGCATTCAGTTTCGAAATCATAGCAAACGGTCTGCCTGAGAAACAATTGTTCGAATTTTTAAATTTGCATGGTTTTGCAGGATCAGCCAGGAATTAATGATCTGTTATGTGAGACAAGCCGCCTTCTGTTATGCTGAGTCCGGCTTTCAAGTAAACACACCCTTGCAGTAAAGGATCATGAGAGAAATCGGTCAAAGTGAGACAGACGGCCAGCCTTTGGTAGCGGCTATTGATCTGGGGTCTAACAGTTTCCATATGATTGTGGCCCGGGTCGACCAGGGAGAAATCCGGCCTGTGGAACGGTTGGGCGAGAAAGTTCAGCTAGCCGCCGGGCTGGCAAAAGATGGCAGTTTGTCTGATGCAGCCATGGAGCGTGGACTTAACTGTCTGGCACAGTTTGCCCAGTACATGAAAGGCAGAACGTTTCAGGCCATCAGAATTGTTGGCACCAATGCGCTGAGAAAAGCCAGAAACAGCGACGAATTTGTTCGACGTGCCGCAAAAATTTTGCCTTATCCCATTGAAATCATTGCCGGGCGCGAAGAAGCGCGACTGATTTATCTGGGGGTTGCCCAGACTCAGGCTGATGATAATGATCGCAGACTGGTGGTGGATATTGGCGGTGGCAGTACCGAACTGATCGTTGGTGAGCGCTTTGAACCCCGGCTGCTTGAGAGCTTGCACATGGGGTGTGTGACGTTCAATGACCGCTTTTTTTCCGGTGGGCATTTGTCGCCGGAACGTTTCCAGTCAGCTTATTATGCCGCCCGACTGGAACTGTTGAATATAGAGAAAACGTATCGGGAGCTTAGCTGGGAAGATGCTGTGGGGTCCTCAGGGTCTATTCGTACGGTCAGCAGTATCCTTCAGGCAATGGGCGAAGGGGATGTTATTACCCGGGAACGACTGAATAAACTGAAACATGATCTGCTGGTATTCAACCGCACAGATCGTATCCGCTTTTCCGGACTGAAGCCCGAACGGCAGACGATTTTCCCTGCAGGCCTGGCGATTTTAATCGCCTGTTTTGATGCGTTTGATATTGAGCAGATGCAGTATTCCGATGGCGCTCTGCGGGAAGGGGTGTTGTACGACATGCTGGGGCGTGACCGGCATGAAGATGTTCGTGGCCGGACGATTTCTGCCCTGATGAAACGTTATCATGTGGACCAGAGCAATGCGGAAGCGGTTCGTCAGCATGCTTTGTGCTGCTTTGATCAGGTGGCAGAAAAATGGGGATTAGGCCAGGGCGAAAGGGAGTTACTGTCCTGGGCTGCCCTGGTGTGCGAAGTCGGGCTGGATATTTCCCATTCCCAGTACCATCGTCATGGTGCTTACCTGATTCATCACTCCGATTTAATGGGCTTCAGCAAGGAGCAGCAGCGCAAGCTGGCTCTTCTGGTCAGAGGACACCGGCGCACAATCCCCAGGACGTTGATTGACAGTGATGATGAAGAAAGCAGGTTGTTGAAACTGACCATTCTGCTACGAATCGCCATTGTGCTGAATCATATCAAAGGTGCGGATAACGGGTTTACCTACTCTCTTGAAGCTGACAATAAAAAGCTGACGGTTTCTTTCCCTAAGAAATGGCTGAAACAGCATACGCTAACGGCAGCGGATTTTGAGCGGGAGCGAATCGAACAGATTCGGGTAGGGTACTGGCTGGTTGTTGACTGATTATCTGGCTGGGCTTTGCTCAGCCGTATCCGGTTTGTTATGAACGGGCGATCTCTGGTGTGACATCAAAATCGTGATACTCCTCACTGTCTCTGGTCAACATAATCACAGCACCATCAATCAGGTTGGTACAGGCATCATGCGCATGAGCGCTGTCGTTCAGAAGGGAGCTGGCCATATAGGCATCAACCTGACCGGAACGAATCAATTCATTCAGGGCTGTGTTGGTTTGCTTGTCCTGCTCCCTTAGCTCCTGTTTTAACTGGTCAGTATGCTCACGAATATGGCTGTACCGGCGTTTTACGCCCAACAGGTCAACCAGTTTCAAAACCGACGCAATGCAGAGCCTGAGCTGGTTGTATTGCTCCCGAATCTGCTCATTTTCTGAATCGGTGTACTTACCCATATTTTTATAAATATGCTTTACGTGCTTGATGGCCTGTACAAAATCTCTGCAGGCCACTTTCAGGGCAAACAGTTCCTGAGCCTGTTGCTTTGGCAGGCGACCTTCAAGCGCTCCGGAATACTGGATGATATCGGCATAAATGCCTTTGATATGGCGGATATACAGGTCCTTGATAGTCCAGGGCTGCTCTTCTCTTTTCCAATTTTTGACCAGCTCTTCCAGATTGTCGGTTTCTCGCAGTTTTTCACCAGATAGATAGATGCTATAACAGATGATTTCCAGTGCGTTGCGGTACAAGTGTGCGCACTCCCTCGTCATAGCCCGCATAGCGGTATCCGGATAACTGAGTGTAACCGGGTTAAGGTAGATCGCTTTTTCCGGCTCAGTTCCATCGTGACTGGCAAGGTTGAGGGGTTTTGCTGCAGACTGATCGCGGAATAGAGACTGTAACCATTTCACCATCAAACCCAGAAATGGAAGCAGTATCAGCATGCCCAGAATGTTGAACAGAGTATGGAAAATAGCCAGTTTGAGTGTGTAGTTGTTACTGGCAACACCATGGTATTCGGCAATCTGATTAACCAGGTTGATCAGGGGCTCAATCAGGATAATGGCAAGCAGTGCAGTAATCACATTGAAGGCCAGGTGTGCGACGGCCAATCGTTTACCTTCGGCATTGGCACTGATTGCGCCTAAAATAGCGGTAATGGTGGTACCTATGTTGGAGCCAATAGCGATGGCCAGAGCGTTTTCGTAAGAAAGCTGACCAATCGCCAGAGCAGAGAAGGTGAGTACCATTGTGGCATTGGTCGACTGCATGATAACGGTGGCGACCATGCCAATCATGGTGTAAACCATCAGCCCGGCAAAACCGTCCATGGCGTATTCGGCAAGGTCTATTGCACTTTTAAAGGCTTCGAAGCCTTCTTTCATATAGTGAATGCCCAGAAACAGAAAGCCGATGCCAAGAAGAATAAAGCCACAACCATTAAGTTTTTTCGCCCGTTGAGTTTTCAGCAGCAAGCCAATCACAAGCATTGGCATAGCGTAGGCAGATAATTTTACTTTCAGACCAAACACGGCAACCAGCCATGCGCCTGCTGTACTGCCCAGGTTGGCACCGAAAATAATACCCACACCGGCTGCCAGCCCAATCAGTCCTGCGCTGAGAAATGAAATAACAATGACGGAAACCAGCGAGCTTGATTGCAAAATGGCTGTTGAAACAATACCAAAGCTGAGACTTTTCCAAACTTTGTCAGTGGTTTTTTGCAGAATATTTTCCAACAGCCCACCAGTGAACACCTTGAATCCCTGTTCAAGGTAAACCATGCCAAACAGAAATATAGCGACTCCGGCAGCAATGATTTTGAACTCCGGGCTGACCCAGAACCCGTAAATCAATAGCAGCAGGGCTGATGGTAAAAAAAGTCGACTAAGCATAAAGCCTCATCCATTGGTAGCTACTCAGGCTATAGGCTGATTTATCGGCGTTACGGTGCAGGCTCTACAGTGTTCAGTGGCGAATTTTTACGTTTATGGCAGCCTGTGTCAGGTGTCTTCAATCGGTCGTAAAAATGTCATTAAAGTGTCTACAGCGGCTACCGATAATAGAGGCTCAGGATTTTGAGCGGGCTAAGAAAAGCAATGAATGGCACTTTAAGAGTAAAAGACCGAAATACATTTGAAGAAGGTCGTTTGTTCCAGAGTTTGAAAACGGGTTGGGTGAAAGTATTGATGGATAATGGGGAAGTCAGGGAATATCGCCCGGCAGACCTTATTGCGTCCATTGGTTCTGCATTGCAGGAAACGTTGCAGGAAGTGCCTTTCAAAAAAGTCAGGCAAAACGACCATGGCTGCTGACTATAAAAATGCAATTTTTACCATCAGTACTGCAATAAAAAGACCGTTTTTTCATATGAGAAGATAATGTCTGAGTGTTAATTACATTTCTGTTTTTCGCAGTCACACTCTGCCTTTTGCTCCTTATCGTTTCAAAGAACTCAATGTTTGAGAATAACGATAATTTTTGCCTTAAAAAAATTTCGAAATAAATAATGACAGCTATTATACAGGCTGTTGTTATTATTATTGCGAGTGAGTGTTGAAAAAGCACGCAAAAAAAGTATCCAGCGCTGGTCGTATAAGTGGTTTTCGTATCGTTAAATAGCCATGGTCGTACGGCAAGGTGGTGTAATCTATGAACTGAAAGTCTATTCCACTGAATCAATGGCTGGCTTTATGTCATGGATATTCCACTTGAGTTATGCGTAACTTGTCAACAGTTACCTGGTGTTAGGGAGGATAGATGGTTTTTGTTAAACACCGCTGCAGCTCAGGATTACCAAAGGCTCAGCAGGCATTTAATAATGTACCTTCTATCTGGATTGGCCACTGAGGTAGAGTAATGAATATATTCGAAGAACTTCATCACAGATTAGGCAGCAAAACCAGAATTCGCTCTCTTTTCAAAGACGTGAATGCTGAAGAGATGGAGCGAATAATAAATCGTATGAATGAGGTACTGCAGGAAAAGTTCAATGAGAAAGAGGCCGAAGAGGTCAAGCGCGAAGAGAAAAAGCGCAGTATCGAAGAAATCAAGAAAGCCATGGCCGAACGGGGCCTGTCTATTTCTGACCTAAGCCTGCTGGATGAAATGGGGAAAGAATCCAAGCGCAAGCGCAATGTCAGCAAGCACAACTTTGAATACCAGACCATATCGGGAGACATTGTTCGCTGGTATGGTTCAACGACCGGGCGCCTGCCCAAAGATTTCCAGGACTACCTTGATCGAACGAACAAGAAGCGAACCGACTGTATAGTTGATAACGACTAGGGGTCAGCAGGGCAGCCTTAAGTCCGACAGACTCCTGATATAACGGTTAATCTGAGTACACCCTGTGCATAGATTTCCATACAGGCACAGGGTGTGTTCTGCTCAAAAAATTCACTTCAATTCTGAGATAAATGAACCACTCAACTACTAAGCATTGATCTACTCTATTCGGCAGGCCGAATATCGAATGCAAAGAGTAGTGGTGTACCTTATGCTAAATCAATCGCTTCCTGCGTTTATAGTGGCAGTTTTAAGTGGTTATTGCGGAGCATCCCCTGTAACCAGTGGCAGTCATCAGCCGGTGGATCCTTTCAATCCCTGTGATCCGGTTCATTACGATACGGTCATAGAAGCATCACCGGGAGACGATCTGCTCGTTCACCTCGAATCAATCAGACGCTCTTTACCCAGACGCTCTTTACCGAAAACGCCTTCGGCAGATTTTGGTTTACCTGACTCGAGTTTTTATTTTGAGCCGGAGACTAACAGAAGAACAGAACAACATTATCGTTTTGAACGGCGTATAAAAAAAATGCTCTCTCAATTTAAAACAACAAAAAACGATATCATACCTCTTAACAGTGATGACGAAGACTCTATATTTTCCGGATCAGGATCAGGATCTGGCGGGATTCAGGACTATTCAGGAACCGGGTCGCTAGGTGGTACCAGGCTGCCGATCGCACTCCTTCTTCTGAAAGCCTCTAAAGTTCCCTATGAAATGAAAGATTCAATGGACATTTCGGATTTTTCTCTGACAATCTGCAGCCTTGGTCAAAGCCATCAGAATGGTATTATGCCGGGAATAGAAAGCGACAAGCCTGCGACTGTTAAGCTCGCTCCTGCTTTATCAGTAACTGGCTCCGACTCTGCTGATGCCAAATCTCAGAAAGCCTGGTTTTCTGTCACAGGAAAAGCAGGGCTGTCTATTTTTGGTGTGTTTTTGAATGCCTTTGAGTCAGAGGGCAATTTTCCACTTATTTATGCTGAGGGAAAAAGCATCATAATCATAGGCTGGTCAGATATTATTCGAACCACTTCTAAGCCAAAAAATATACTGAATTCAAACAGGAGTATGATGGTTGTAGAGCGGGGAACACTGGTTCCCAGAATACACATTGCCCACTCACGGCTTTACAGCAACCTGCACAAGGGGAGTATTATCAAATCGAAAGCCGTCCCCAACTCAATACCCTCGATAAGAAAAAATAAAATCTTTATAAGCGTATCCAATTCTTATCTTTATGTGCCAAAAGGTGATAGTGCTTTTGATACGGGGGCTCTCACGACCCTGATCAGAACCAGTGTTAACAACTACTTTTCATCGACCCCTGACCACTATAAATACTTCGTGCAAATGAATTCAGATAACCCTTTAAAGCTGTTGAACAACCATGACGCTTATAGCGACAATATTGATATGACGGGTTATATATCGTCTACCTCTTCAGAGATGTCAGGGCATTCATCATTTACACAAAGCTATAGCTCTGCCCGCACTAGCTCTGCCCGTACTGTTACAGCATGGATTATTCCTTTAATCCTGCCTTTTGCTTTTGCCTTGTTTTGAGTGGATCAGTTTTGAAGATGCACGATCAGGGAGCGCATCCACAACGCTAAATCACTGATGCTATCAAGGATTAAAAATAAGAGCGCCACATCAACCGGGTCGATGTGACGTTCAAGCTGGCAGGCGTGGAGCCTGATTTCCTGACTGGTGTCTCTAAGTTC
Source organism: Endozoicomonas gorgoniicola (assembly GCF_025562715.2). Lineage (NCBI taxonomy): Bacteria > Pseudomonadati > Pseudomonadota > Gammaproteobacteria > Oceanospirillales > Endozoicomonadaceae > Endozoicomonas > Endozoicomonas gorgoniicola. The sequence continues at coordinate 4,930,644 of NZ_JAPFCC010000001.1, read as the reverse complement.
GTCAGTGTAGAGTGCCAGCTGCTTTCTTAACCTGTGCAGAGAACTCTTGTGCCGTTTTCTGTATCCGCTGGCACTTAACTGCTCAAGCTCGTCGATGCCCTGCCTGAGTTGACAGGTCGTTTGACCAAACTGACGGGCCAGCACATTTATGGGTACTATCAACTCCGATGGCAGGTTAAGAGGCCGGTAACCCAGTCGCTCTGACAGACGACAAATTTCATGGGCGAGAGCGCTCTGTATTTGTAGTGTGTTAATCACCACGTCTTTGGGCTGAGAGGTGATGAATGGCTGATGGAGACGCTGTAGTGTTTCATGTTCCAGCTTTTCGAGCTGACCGGGAAAAGCCTTTATCCACTTAGAAGAATGAGCATTAAATGATTGGTCGGAGTTCAGGTTGTGAAACTGCTGGTTTAGATGTAACAGTGCATCCAGTATTAATTCGCGATGCTGGAGCAACGGCTTGAACGGTGAGCCGGAGAATAGTTTGGTAAAGGTTTTGAAATCCATGAAGGCTCTATCGACCGACGACACGGCCAAATGAGCCTTCAATGGTTAAGGCAACTGCTGACAGTTGCTTCTGATAGTGACTTCTGACAGCTGCTTCAAATAGTTACTGCGGGAGATTACGTACCAGCAGAGACATCTCGTCTGGCTGAACACCTTCCGGTACCGGAATTTTCACCTTATGACCGGAGCCAGGAGCCACAGAAACAGATTCACCGTGTTTGTTTTCGATGTTATCCAGGGTGAAGGCAATATTTCCCTTTGGTGTCATCAACTCCATGGTGTCACCGGTTTCGAAGCGGTTCTTCACGTCGATAGTGGCTTGTTGTCCGTCGAAGTCGAGGATGTCCCCGACAAATTGCTGTTTGTTCCCACGGGAGTTGCCGGTCTCATAGTTCTGGTATTCGTCGTGAACATGGCGGCGATAGAAACCTTCGGTAAAGCCGCGATTAGCCAGATTTTCCAGCGTATCCATTGCACTCCTGTCAAACGGGCGACCTGCGGCGGCATCGTCGATCGTTTTCCGGTAAACCTGTGCAGTACGAGCCACGTAGTAGAATGACTTGGTGCGCCCCTCAATTTTCAGGGAGTGAATTCCCATATCGGTCAGGCGGTGGACGTGCTGTACAGCTCGCAGGTCTTTGGAGTTCATGATGTAGGTGCCATGCTCATCTTCAAAAGCAGGCATGTATTGCTCAGGGCGACCTTTTTCCTGCAAAAGCACAATCTGGTCTGTTGGTGCGCCCTGCCCCAGAGTGGGTTGAACCATTTCAGGCTTTGCCAGTGGCACTACCTCACCCGTGTAGCTTTCTGTTGCAGCATGGGGCTGATACTCCCAGCGGCAGGCATTGGTGCAGGTACCCTGGTTGGGGTCACGTTTGTTGATATAACCAGACAACAGGCAGCGGCCTGAGTAAGCAATACACAGGGAGCCATGGACAAACACTTCGATTTCCATCTCCGGCGCTTCTTCACGAATTTCCTGAATCTCATCCAGAGACAGTTCGCGGGACAGGATGATGCGCTCAACCCCCTGCTTCGCCCAGAACTTGACGGTGGCAAAGTTAACGACGTTGGCCTGTACCGACAGATGCACTGGCATATCCGGCCAGGTTTCACGCACCATCATGATCAGACCAGGGTCTGACATAATCAGAGCGTCCGGCTTCATCGCGATCACCGGCTCCATATGCTTCAGAAAGGTTTTTACCTTGCTGTTGTGGGGCGCGAGATTGCTGGCGAGATAGAACTTCTTGCCCCGGGCGTGAGCTTCGTTAATGCCGTTCTCAAGGTTTTCCAGCTTAAAGTCGTTGTTGCGAACACGCAGGCTGTAGCGAGGCTGGCCAGCGTATACAGCGTCGGCACCGTAAGCAAAGGCGTAACGCATGTTTTTCAGGGTGCCAGCGGGGGAAAGGAGTTCAGGTTTCATCGATCTGATTATGCTCTGTTTGCAGGACAGGGGGCGCATTATATCAGTGGCAGGGTTTGAGGAAATAAGCAGTTTTGCAAACAACTTCAGGTAGCCGTCAGATAGCCATAAGGTTAGCTACCTGACAGAGACAATGGGTTAGACCTCGAAGGTTTGCATAAGGCGTGTGTCGTCTTTCAGGCGGATATGAACGTTAACCCTGCGCCAGGATACGGTGCCTTCTTTTACCAGCACTCTTGCCATTGGTCCTGCCGGAGTCCGATCCGCTGTCACAACAATTTTGCCACCCTTCTGCTGAAACTCTGCCGATGCCCCTTTATCCAGATAAACCTGAACAGCCAGTTCACTGGCTTCCGATGCTTCGTGTGTCGTAAAGGTTTCGCTTAACGCCTCAATCTGGTCGAAAGCTTTTTCAGCGACAACTTCAGAGGCGGTTTCGGATAACGTGTTGTGGTACATCATAATCAGTCAAAAGCTCTTACTGATGGGGTTCGGCGCACTTATCATGAATAATTCGTCTGCGCTGGTCGAGAGGGAGTTTTACTGAAAACGATTACATATTTCAATAAATCAATTGAATAGTTATGCATTTTTTCTGAAAAATTTACAGGCACAAAAAAAACCAGACCGGATTGAATCGGGTCTGGTTTTTTTGAGAAACCGTCGATCTTACTTGATCTTGTGTTCCTTGTACTCGACGTGCTTGCGCACAACAGGATCGTATTTCTTGAATACGAGCTTGTCTGGAGTGTTACGCTTGTTCTTGTTGGTGGTGTAGTAGTGACCAGTACCAGCCGTAGAAACCAGCTTAATCTTCTCGCGAATACCTTTTGCCATGACTTATTGCTCCCGCTGTCTTAGATTTTTTGACCGTTGGCGCGCATGTCAGCCAGAACAGCGTCGATGCCTTTCTTGTCGATGATGCGCATGCCTTTGGAGGAAACACGCAGGCGTACAAAGCGATTTTCGCTCTCAACCCAGAAGCGCTTGGAGTGCAGGTTAGGCACGAAGCGACGACGAGTTTTGTTTTGCGCGTGGGATACGTTGTTCCCAGTAACCGGGCGCTTGCCGGTAACCTGACAAACTTTGGACATTATGATGGCCTCTCAAAGCTATCTGTCTAAACAATGATCCAGCCATCAGGCCGGAAAACTAAACTGAATTCCAGAGTCTGCTTATTCCAGCCCAAACAGCCATGAGCCAGAAAATACGCTTTATTAAGCTCTTTATTAAGCTATAAAACCGCATTTCCTTATTAAATCATGAGCCAGAGCTCTCAGCAGTTACCCTCAAACAAAGATCGGGCTTTATACCAGAGTCAAGCCTTAATCGCAAGTTGGCACCGGGCGAACTTCTACCTACAACCCCTTGTGAAATGCTGGTCTCGCAAGACATTGAGGCCATCAGCAGGGGATTTATTGTACGGTTGACTTAATTCAGCAAACCTCTTTCAGCCAGGGACACAATCTGACCCCGGCCGACAATCATATGATCCAGACATTTAATGTCAATCAGTTCTAATGCCTGTTTGATGATCCGGGTAATACGAATATCAGCCTGGCTGGGTTCCGGGTCGCCGCTGGGATGATTATGGCTGAGAATAACCGCACTGGCATTTAACGCCAGAGCCCGCTTCAGAATCTCCCGAGGGTAAACTGCTGCAGAGTTTATAGTGCCGTAAAACAGTGTTTCCAGCACAATCACCCGATGGCGTGTATCCAGAAACAGACAGGCAAACTGCTCGCTGGTCTGGCCTCTGAAATGCATTTGCAAATATTGCCGGGTGCTGTCGGGGCTGGTCAGTGCATCGCCCTCCTTTACCCGGTGTTCCAGTACACGCTGACAGATGGCCAGAATCGCCTGCAATTCAGCGATTTTGGCCTGTCCAAGCCCTTTAAAACGTTTGAGCTGGGCTGGTCTGGCGCTCAGCAGCCCATCCAGTGAGCCAAAATGATGAATCAGCGTTCGGGACAGCTCGATCACTCCCACACCCTTAGAGCCCGTTCTGAGCAGAATAGCGAGCAGTTCAGTGTCACTTAAGGACTCAGCCCCATGGTTTAACAGTTTCTCTCTGGGGCGCTCAGAGGGCGGCTGAGAGGCTTGGCTGTGAGAGTCAGGCATGAACAACGGGTTCTCAGATGAATGTGTTCATATCTGACAGGGAAGACAGGAGAAAATTCCATTCCAGGTGACTTGACCGTTTTTTTTCAGAGACAAATAAGAGCGTCAGCTCCCAATTGAGAGGGCTGGTTAAAACGATTAAAGTTTATAAATTATCTTATACTATAAGATATGAATACAATAAGCTGGTCTAATAAAGCCCGGAAACAACTTCTGAAGCTGCCAAGGCAGGATGCCAGCAAAGTTTACAGGGAAGCGTCAGCTCTGGAACACTTCCCGGCGTGTCAAAACATAAAAAAACTGACTAACCACCGGCACGATTACCGGTTAAGGGTGGGTCGATACAGAATCTTTTTTAATTTCGACGGCGGCATACGCATTGTCACCATCGAGGAGGTAAAACTCAGAAATGAACATACCTACTGACGTTCAAATCATTACCCATTCCGGTAAACCTGCCTTTGCGGTTGTGCCTTACGACCAATGGCTGCAACTGACCGGGCAGAATAACGAGGTCTACTTCCCTCACGAAGTCGTAGGCTTTCAGCTAAAGGGTCATAGTCTGATTGCTGCATGGCGTAAACATAAAAAGCTGAGTCAGGAACAGTTGGCTGACCGGCTGGGGATCAGCCAGAGCGCAATGGCACAGATTGAAAAGTCTGATTCAAAACCTCAAACGAAGACCCTTGAACGGGTTGCTAATGCCCTTGGCATCAGTACATTGCAGCTAAAGGAATAGCGGTTAACTGACTTACCCTTTCTGAGTTAACACGGCATTCGCTCGTGTCGGCAAGTTCAGCTAGTGCTGACAAGCGTTTATATCCATACAACCGCCATTCCCGCGAAGGTTTTGCATGCATGGTTTTTAGCGCTTAGCTGAACTAGCCCTGCCAAACAGCCTCTCTCTCAGTAACCAATGCACTCTTTGATTAAAATAGCCGCCTGAGATTCATCCTTGCCCGTTATGCGCAGAGTAATGCTTTCATCCCGTCTGATTGAACTCATCAGCCCGCTGCCTGAGTGGATATCAGTCACAGTATTATTCGCTTCAAACACTACTTTGCTGTCGAACAGGCCGCAGACCTTCATAAACTTGTGATAGCGATTTTTGATGTTGAGTGCGGTGCCTGAGTTAATAGTTAATGTCTTCATAATCCTGTCAGAAAGCGAATAGCTCTCTCTCCCTGTATAAATAAAAATGGCCTTAAACACACAGAACTGTTTTTGGTCAAATGTTTTACTGCTGTGGTTGTCGTTTATGCAGCTGTATCAATATATCAGATCAACTTTTAGCCATTGCTGGATAAAGCTATTCATTATTTAGTTATTTTTTGAGCAAGATCATATGATCTGACGATGTTCATATGATTGTCGATTTTATCGGGCATTATTTTGATCTGAGTCAATAATCCGGTGCCTGACATCGTCAGAAGGTGTTCATTCGATCTTGTGCTGAACATAATGTGGCCGCTCAGCAAATGATGAGGAAAAAATGGAGTCTATTGATTGCACAGAGTTTGACACGGAGTTACTGACCAGGGTTTCTATTCTCTATTATCAGGAAGGCTGGACTCAGGATCACATTGCCAGAGAGCACAAAATATCAAGAATAAAAGTCGGCCGCTTACTGAAGAAAGCCCGGGACCATGGCATTGTTGAAATCAATATCAGGCATCACCCGGTTTACAGCACCAACCTCGAACAGCAACTTCAGAAAGCCTTCGGATTAAAGACGGCACTTGTCGCCATTGACCAGTCCTCGGAAGAAAAGCAGAGAAAGCAGGTGGCGAGGGTCGTTCTCAAGTACCTGTCGGATACATTGCGAGATGGTGATGTCGTTGCGGTAGGTCAGGGAAGAAATATTGCCGCCATTGCTGAAACCAATACATTTGTTCACCCCCGTAACGTTCGTTTCGTGTCAGCCATTGGAGGAACGCATCCGGCAGGCGACGAGATCAATGCTGACCATATTTGCCGGAAGCTGGCTAAATGCTTTGACGGCGTTTCCGAGACTCTTTATGCCCCGGCTTTTGTTGATTCCCCGAAACTGGTGGAACAGCTGAAGCAGAATGACACCGTCAAGCAGGCTCTGGACCGAGCCCGCAAAGCAGATGTTGGCATTGTGGGTATTGGCGATCTGAACGAAAACAGTCATATGGTAAATCTGGGCTGGTTCAGTGCTCAGGACCTGGTGAATGCACGACGGGAGCAGGGAGCAGTGGGCGATATGATGGGTTACGACTTCTTCCGGCTGGATGGCAGCTGCGTTGAATCCAGTATAAAAGGTCGAATCATTGGCCTGACAACCTCTGAATTAAAACAGATGCCAGAAGTGATAGGCATAGCCAGTGAAAACTCAAAAGTTCTGGCTACCTTTGGTGCCTTACAGACAGGCAGCATCACTATTCTGGCGACAACCGTTAACAATGCTCTGGCTTTACTGAGTCTGGCTGAAAAAGCACTGTAGTCATCGCACAGAATGCCTGCATGGACAAAATAACAAAGCAGGATAACGACTGTTATCTTTCAACCATTTCAGACAAAATAGCCCGGATAAAATTCTGTACTAACTTTTCAGGAACCTCCATGCAACGCTTATGCAATAAACGGATCGTCCTCGGCGTGACCGGTGGTATTGCTGCCTATAAAAGTGCTGAACTGATACGATCGCTCTGTAAGCTGGGGGCGGATGTACGGGTTGTAATGACAAAAGCAGCCTGTGAGTTCATCACGCCACTGACGCTTCAGGCTCTTTCCCACAACCCGGTACACCTTGATCTGCTGGATACCCGTGCAGAAGCTGGCATGGGGCATATTGAACTGGCGAAGTGGGCGGATATTGTTCTTGTTGCACCTGCTACAGCTGATTTTATTGCCCGCATTGCGGGTGGTCAGGCTGATGACCTGTTAACAACCCTGTGCCTGGCAACGGGAGCGCCCATTTGTCTGGCTCCAGCCATGAATCAGGGGATGTGGCGCGACGCCACGACTCAGGAGAACGTAGCAAAACTGTTTGAAAAAGGGCTGAAAATATTTGGTCCTGCTGACGGTAGCCAGGCCTGTGGTGATGTTGGCCCGGGGCGTATGCTGGATCCTGATTTGATTACCCTGCATACCGCAGAAATGTTTAAACACGATATTTTCACTGGCCGGAATGTATTGATCACTGCGGGACCAACCCGTGAAGATATTGATCCGGTCAGGTTCATCTCTAATCACAGCTCTGGAAAAATGGCTTATGCCCTTGCTGAAGCCGCAGTAGAAGCAGGTGCCAGAGTGACGTTGGTGAGTGGTCCGGTGAGTATCGATAAGCCTGGCCGGGTGAAGACTATTGATGTTATCAGCGCTCAGCAAATGCATGATGCGGTTCAGGAGAATATTGAAGGTGTGGATATTTTTATCGGTTGCGCAGCGGTCAGCGATTATCGTCCGGTTGAGATCCTGAAAGACAAGATCAAGAAAGATCCCAACAATACAGAAGAAATTCTGGAGCTCAAGCTGGTGCGAAATCCGGATATCGCTGCTTCTGTCGCCGCGTTGGACAATCCGCCTTTTGTGATTGGCTTTGCTGCTGAAACCCGCAATGTCATCGAGTATGCGGCCAACAAGATGCAGAAGAAAGGGATGAACATGATTGTCGCCAATGATGTTTCCGATAAAAGTATTGGTTTTTCCAGTGACGTGAATGAAGTCACCATACTGGCCGAAGGCTTGCAGAAAACCCTCCCAAGAGCTTCCAAGAAAGTATTGGCCCGTAAAATTTTGAGTGTTGCTTCCCGTGGCTACCACAAATGGAAAAGAGAGCAGGAATCATGAGATCCATTAAAACCCGTATTCTGGATAACCGCCTGGGCAATGAGTTCCCAATGCCAGCCCATGCCACCGATGGTTCTGCGGGTATCGACCTGCGTGCGTGCATCAATGAAGCGCTGACTCTGGAGCCCGGACAGACGGAACTGTTGCCGACCGGAATGGCTATTCATATTGAAGACTCTTCCCTGGCAGCTATGATTCTGCCTCGATCAGGGCTGGGCCACAAACATGGCGTTGTCCTGGGTAACCTGGTTGGGCTGATTGACTCCGACTATCAGGGACAGCTGATGGTCTCCTGCTGGAACCGGGGCAATACCACCTTTACTGTCGAGCCTGGCGAGCGCATTGCCCAGCTGGTACTGGTGCCCGTGGTTCAGGCTGAGCTGGATATTGTTGACAGTTTTGAAGAAAGTGACCGTGGTACAGGCGGGTTTGGTCATACCGGCAAGCACTGATCACAAATAAATCTGTATCTATATTCAATCAAATAATATTGACTTCAGGCCGTGTACTATTCCAGTTGAAATGAATTAAAGTAGCTGTTCATTTTGACTGGTGATTCAGACAACAAACAGTCATAAGGAACAGGCGACCATGCCCCCGGAAACAATGACAGAAAGGGTAGATTTTCAGGACAGGGCGCTGGTGCTGACTGAAGCTCTGCCTTACCTCCAGCAATACGCTGGTAAAACTATTGTCGTTAAATACGGCGGCAATGCCATGGAAAACGATGAACTGAAGCGCAGCTTTGCCCGCAGTGTGGTGTTGCTCAAAGCAGTGGGTATTAATCCGGTTGTGGTGCATGGTGGTGGTCCGCAGATTGGTGAAATGCTGAATCGACTAAACCTGGAAAGCCGGTTTGTTCAGGGCATGCGAGTGACTGACTCCAGCACAATGGACGTTGTTCAGATGGTGCTTGGCGGGCTGGTCAACAAGGAAATTGTCTCCCTGATCAACAGCAATGGCGGCAGAGCAGTTGGCATTACCGGGAAAGACGGTCGGTTTATTCGGGCAAAACGCCTGAAAGTGACCCATAAAACGCCGGAAATGACAGTGCCTGAAATTATTGATATCGGGCAGGTGGGTGAAGTGGAGTCTATAGACACCAGCATTGTCGAAATGCTGCAACACTCTGACTTTATTCCTGTCATTGCTCCCATTGGCGTCGATGATGCAGGCGCTTCTTACAATATCAATGCGGATCTGGTGGCAGGTAAGCTGGCTGAAGCCCTGAAGGCTGAAAAACTGCTGCTACTGACTAACACCGAGGGATTGCTGAGCAAGGATGGCGAGCTATTAACCGGCCTGAATGCTAAACAGGTTCAGGCCCTGATTGATGATGGCACCATTTATGGTGGCATGTTGCCCAAAATTCAGTGCGCCCTGAGCGCTGTCGGTAATGGGGTTAACACAGCACTGATCATTGACGGGCGAGTACCCCATGCATTGTTGCTGGAACTGTTAACCGACCAGGGCGTTGGCACCCTGATTACCGGAGAACACGTGGAGACGGTATCTGGTTGTAATGGTTAAACCACAGAAAATTTCTCGTAAAGATCAAATCCTGCAGGCTCTGGCACATATGCTGGAAACATCTCCGGGAGTTCGAATTACTACTTCTGCTCTGGCTAAGGAAGTTGGCGTATCGGAAGCGGCACTTTACCGGCACTTTCCCAGTAAGGCGAAAATGTTCGAGGGGCTGATCGAGTTTATAGAAGAAACCCTGTTTTCCCGCATTGCACTGATTCTGGACGATGAGCCGGAAGCCCTGAGGCGTTGCGAGAAAATTCTGACGTTGTTGTTAACGTTCTGCGAGCGTAATCCGGGGCTGACCCGAATCATCAATGGTGATGCGCTGGCAGGGGAGCCCGATCGTCTGCGTCACCGAATGATCCAGTTGTTTGACCGGTTGGAAACCCAGATCAAGCAGATATTGCGTGAAGCGGAACTTAACGAAGGTCTGCGCACACGTTCTACGGTTGGCACGACGTCCAACATGATTCTGGCACTGGCCGAAGGACGCATCAGCCAGTTTGTACGCAGTGAATTTAAACGCAAGCCTACCGAGCTGTGGTTGGATCAGTGGCGGGATACGTCGACCGTCGTCTTTCGATAAGCGACGTTTTGCTGTCCGTCGTCCGCCGCCCGTCGCCCGTCGCCCGCTGCTCATATCCCCAACAGCGGGAAACGGAAATCGGACAGCGGACAGCGGACAGCGAATATAACTGAAAAGCTTTACATATCGAGCCCCTGATCATTCCCCCCGATAATACAGCACGAAATAAAATAATCAGGGGGAAGTGAATGAAGAAGTCTCTACTGGCTGTAAGTATCAGCGTATTGCTGGCGAGTTGCGTTTCTATGCCAGATAAAGCAGCAGAAGATGGCCAGGTAAACGACCAGGTTGAGATAACTGCTGCACTGGGTGAACAGGAGAGCCGGTTAATCTGTAACAGCAAAAAGAGTTCAGAGCTTTGTGACCTGCGTATTTTCCATATCATGACCGAAGCGTTTGCCGACGGTGATCCGGCAACAGGGTTTGGTGATGGTTATGGTACCAGTCATCATCATGGTGACCTGGTGGGCGTCACTCAATCCCTTGATTACATCAAAGCATCGGGCTTTAACGCCATCTGGCTGACACCGATTTTCCACAGCGCACCAATGGCTGATCAGAATGTCTGGGCTGACAAGCTGGATGCGACGGGTTATTTTGCCAGTAACTATTTTGCCATTGACCCTCGTTTTGGTTCCATGGACGACGCCCGCACATTAGTTCAGGAAGCCCATAGCAGAGGACTATACGTTTTCTTTGACGGAGTGTTCGGACACTTCAAAAACAATGCAAACAACTACCCTTCCCCTTCGGGTCTGACGTTATCTGAGGGTGGTAAACCTCAGGCGGGTGTTGGACGTGAGGCGATCTATCCTGATGACCTGGATTTCTTCAAGGAAGTAGCGACTTACTGGATCAAAGAGCTGAAGATTGATGGCTGGCGTCTGGATCAGGCCTATCAGGTGCCTGTGAGGTTCTGGCCGGAACTTCGAACTGCGGTTGAGGAGGCGTCACAGACCGTCACTTATAAAAACGACCTGGGTGAAACCGTTCATCCTTTAGGTTACATGGTGGGAGAAATCTGGAACGATGCCGGTTACATTGCAGAAACCGGTTATGGTACCGATGAGGCCCCGGCACTTGATTCAGCTTTTGACTTTCCTGTAAGAACCGCTGTCGTACAAACCTTTGGCAGTGACAAGGAAGGTAACCATGGTCGTCCGGCTACCCACCTTGCCAATGCCATGGCTAAGTCTGTCAATTACCCTGATCATGCGATGCCGAATCTGATGCTCAGTACTCACGACGTTCCCCGTTTTGGTAACCTGCTCAAGCGTGCCAGACTGGCAGACTATGGGTCTGAAGATTACTGGGCCAGACATCGTGCTGCCATGAGCTTTATGGCGGCTTATTCCGGTCCACTCACGTGGCTGTATAACGACGAAATCGGCGCGCGCACGGAAGGTTTCAGCCAGCCGGTTTCAGGCGACACCTGTGCCATGAGAGGGTTGTGCGACGACCATGTTGGTCGTATCTCGGGGCAAACTGAAGTGTCTGAATTGTCTCAGGATGAAGTCGATTTACGACACTACTTCAACCAGCTGATGCAATGGCGTGATCAGCACCCGGCGTTGTCCAAAGGTGCCAGAACTCATATTTACTCAGACGACCGAATTTATATTGATCGCAAGGATTTAGACGACGATCATGTTTTATATCTGGTCAATGTCAGTAATGAGGATGTGTTGCTGCGGATTCATGGTTCTGCCATCGGCAGTGAAGGCTCTCTGACTGACCTGATGGACGGAACCGTCACTGCGGTTGAGCAGGATGTCTATAATGTTCGATTGCAAGCGCTTGAAAGTCGCTTCCTGAATATAGAAGCAGCCACTGAAGTCCAGACTGATAGCGGGCAAGTGTCGACGATAACAGACGATATGGCTCGTTGTGATATTCCGGATGCCACAGGCGCAGGGCCTCTGGGTAAAGATATGTGGATACGGGGCAGCTACCGGGGCGGCAACAATTTCATGGCAACTCCGGATAGTCGAAAATTCCGTTTTAAGGGGGATAACCTGTATCAGGTGGTGGTGAATGAACCGGCTTCTACCGCTTTTTCATTCAAGTTTGCCAGCTCAGGGTGGAGTCCGGAAATGGCGGTGAAAGGTTCAGCACCGGTACAGTTGGGGGTTATACAGGACATGGCACCGGCATCGGGCTATGGCACTGAGTCCAGCGTTGTTATTCCGGAACCCGGCGAATATGTCTACAGTTTCAGAATTGACCCTACCGGGCGATCCGGAAGTCTATATATAGGTCGCTGTCAGTAAACAGTGAAAAAGGCTTCCTGTGTCGTACAGGAAGCCTTGAAAACAGTGTCGTTTATTCGACGCCGTACTGTTCACGATAAGCCCGAATAGCTGGCGCGAACTGCCTGAACGCTTCCTCATCTTCGACATAGCTCAGAAGGTCTTTCAGTTTAACGATGCTGATGACCGGAATGTCAAAGTCTCGCTCTACTTCCTGAATGGCTGACAGTTCACCCTGACCTTTTTCCTGACGATCCAGTGCTATCATTACAGCGGCAGGTTTGGCATCAGAAGGTTCAATGATCTGCATGACTTCACGAACCGCAGTCCCTGCGCTGATGACGTCATCGACAATGATTGCACGGCCTTCCAGAGATGCACCTACAATATTGCCGCCTTCGCCGTGATCCTTCACTTCCTTACGGTTGAAGCACCAGGGGACGTTACGCCCATGCTGTTCAGACAATGCCACCGCTGTAGCGGTTGCCAGCGGAATGCCTTTATAGGCGGGTCCAAACAGAATATCGAATTCGATTCCGGAATTAACCAGTGCCCGGGCATAGAACTTGCCCAGCTTGCTCATGGCTTCGCCGGTATTGAAAAGGCCGGCATTAAAAAAGTAGGGGGACTTACGACCGGACTTGAGTGTAAATTCACCAAATCGAATGACTTCCTGTTGCAGGGCAAACTCGATAAATTCTCTCTGGTAATCAAACATTGGCTATTCAACCTGTTCCATATTGGTTAATGGCTGTGCATTTTATTCGCCGTCAGGCTCCATGTATAGCGCTGGGTGAGCCTATGGATGTTCATGAGTGATTTTAGCGGTAAATGCTTTTTATTATTTACTTTCGCTTATGGCTGTCTGGTCAGGAGCCGCATTTATGCGGATAAACATTGTTTTGCCGAACCTGTATCATTTGTGCGATACAGTTCCCCATTTTTTCCTGGTACTGCCTATTTAGATCGGTCGAGTTTGACCGGCGGCTGGTTTTGACCAGAAGTGTTAAGACCAGAGTGCTAAGCCGTATCAGGCAGGTCTGTCACAAGTAATGGCGGTTAGGCGTTGCTTGCCAGACTTTTGCTTTATGTCCGCAGCGTCTCTGACCCGGACAAGGTGTAGTCAATAATGAGAGTTATCAGTTTCAATTGCGAAGGCATTAATAACGCGCGAGAAAAAGGCCTGTTCGATTGGCTCAATGAGCAGGATGCCGATGTTATCTGTCTGCAGGACATCCGTGAGGATGACTATACGATGGAGCAGGACCGGTTCCAGCTCGATGGTTACTTCTGCTACGCCTACGGCGGCTATCAGAGACCAGACCGTGGCGGTGTTGCCATTTATACACGTCAGGCGCCAAAAGCGATTATCAGTGGCCTGGGCTTCCCTGAAGCGGATGAAACAGGCCGTTACCTGCAGGCGGATTTTGACAAGATCAGCATCGCCAGTCTGTACGTACCGGAAGGTCACGACGACGAAAGCCAGAACTTTAAGTACCGCTTCCTGGACAGCTATTCCCACCACCTGAACAAACAACGTCGCAAGCGTCGTGAGTTTATTATGGCGGGTACCTGGAACATTGCTCATCGCAAGATTGATGTTGCCAACTGGCGTGAGCAGGAAGAAGTGTCCGGCTTCCAGGCTGCTGAACGTGGCTGGATGGAAGGCTTGCTGGGTGATATGGGTTTCCACGACGCTTATCGTGAAATGGATCGTGAGTCGGGCAAATACAGTTATTGGGAAGATGACTCCCTGCGCAATGACAACATGGGTATTCGTCTGGACTATCAGATTATTACTGCCGGTATGCGCAGTCGTGTTCTGAGTGGCGGTATCTATAAGAACCAGACCTTTTCCAAACATGGTCCGGTGATCATCGATTACGACTGGGAACTTAGCCTTTAAGAAATCCCGAATCAGCTCTCACGCTTCAGGCGTGAGAGCTAAACCGGTTAACCAGTCAGACGCTTCCTCTACCCTCTCCCCAATGTTTCCACTGCTGACTGACAACAGCTTCTGTTCAGGTATTTCCAATTCCTGAATGCATCGTTTAACCCATTGATCCACGTCCTGTTGAAAAATCGGGTCGGCTGAACGCATAGCGTCTTTTTCAATAGGAAAATGATTGCTGGGCAGGTAAATGTAACCATCGATCTGATCCGAGATTTTCCGGCAGAGATGTAACAGATAAGGCGAGACAGTTTTTTTGCAGACAGCCATCCAGTAACGCTGGTAAGCCAGCAGGGCGGGTGGGCCAAGGTCAATAAACCCGTCAGGGGCTGAAGTATTCAACCATTGTTGCATGGCTCCCAGCGCTGCCGATGTCATGGCGGTAATCGTGTTGTCTTTATTCGGACTGTCTTCCAGCAGAATATCCCTTGGCCGGCTGTAACCCAGATTTTTGGCGGTACTTCTGTAGTAATCAGAAAACACTGGCCAGTCGTTGCCGGGGTGTCGGCGTAGCTGGTTGATCAGGGTCGTTTTACCGGTGCCATTAGAGCCAATGATTGAAATCATCATAGTTCTACAGTCAAAGCTCCACAGTCAAAGCTCAATACCTCCAGCGACATAAACACGTATGTTCCGGGTCAGAGACTGGGCAACAAAGACCTGAACGACGCCTTTCAGATTGTCTTCCGGTACACAGGCAACCTTAATGTGATTACTCTGATGCCCCGTCAATATCTAAGTGCTGCCTGATGCCAACTGAAATAGTGATACCAAAATAGCATATAGCCCGATTGCTGCTTTGTGAAAATCGTTACCTGCCGGGATAAATGGTCTGGTATTTCAGGTCGAACGCCGCTCTGGCTGATTCAGGACTTTCAAACAACCCTGCACCTGTCATGGTGAACATGGAAGCGCCCAGTGCGGTGGTATCAGCTTCCCTGAGTACTTTAATGGGGATTTGCAATGTATCAGCTTTGATCTGGTTCCAGAGTTGATTTTTTGAACCGCCACCCACCAGAATCAGTTCGGCAGCTGAGAAATTTCCCACCTGTTCAAGCAGTTGAAGGCTGGCTTTCAGCTTGCCGCTCAAACCTTCAAGAGCTGCCCTGTAAATACTGCCGCGCTGAGTGTTCAGGGTAAGGCCGCTGATAGCTCCGCAGGTTTTGTCGTTTTCACCGGTCAAAAAATCAGGATTGACGCTCACGCCGTTACAGCCTGGTGGCACACTGGAAGCTTCATGAATCATACCGGTATATTTTTCTGAACCTTCCAGCTCCGGATAAAACTGTCTGCCAATCCATTCCAGTACCGCCGATGCCAGCCATTGAACGCCGGGGTTGTAACAGCCCTTTTGAGCATCCCATTCACAGGTGAATCCATTTCCCGGGCTATTTGATGATAATGAGCTGATCTTGCGGGTGCGGGCCATCAGAATTTCCCATGAACCCGAAGATAAAACAGGCTGATCTTCACTGGCTCCTGAACCAAAAACTGCAAACTGGGTGTCATGACCTGCTGATATCACCGGGATGCCTGGTTGTAAGCCAAGTGTTTCCGCAGGTTTTGGCAGCAATAAACCGATCACTTCGCCTGCCTGCACCAGTTCCGGAAAAAAACTCGTGCTGATGCCCAGTGCAGAAAGAATGGTTTTACTGAATGACTGCGTATTCAGGTCTGTCAGCTGTGCTGTGCCAGCCATGGTGGCATCGTTGGTCATTCGCCCCGTAAGCTTGTGAGTGAATAACGAGCTGATAAACATCCAGCCGCAGGCGCTGGTCAGTAATTCCGGACGGTTTTCTTTGAACCAGATCAGTTTATTCAGGGTATTGAAGGCAAAATGACCGACGCCGGTGCGAACCACTACTTCTTCAGGATTAAAGTACCTCTCCAGGTGTTGCATGAAAGTGCTGGAACGTGGGCATTTCCAGCTGATAACCGGATAAATCAGTTCTCCGTTGTTATCGACCAGCCCTCCGTCCACGCCGAAAGTCGTGACTGTGATGCCTTTTACCTGTTCGGGGCTGACTGTTTGTACGACGTCCTGACAACAGAGGCAGAGTTTTTTAAAGAGGTCATCCAAAGGCCAGACGAGCCATGAAGTATTTTCTATAGAGGGGCTGGTTGCGTTGGGTCGCGCTGCTTTCGCTGCCACATGCCCACGGGTGTCAATGGCGATAGCCCGGACATTGGTGGCACCACAATCGAGAACAATTACAACGTCTTGCCTCATAACTTCCCCTTCTTGCAACAGGTCTGGTGACCGGCAGATATTTCGAGAACGATTAAACTAAGACCTCTTAAAAGAAGAGCGTTTGTGTCAAAAAATCAAGATAACCTGCCTCCGGTCTTGGTATCCCCCTGACACAATGCTTGCTTTGTTACACAGTGGAGCCTGTTTTATGCACGTAAGAGGCGATCTGCCCGGAAAAATCATTGATGCCTGCCTGAATATGAACCGCTCAGGCCTTAACCAGGGAACTGCAGGTAATATCAGTTGCCGATATGAGGACGGGATGTTGATCACGCCTTCTGGCATTGCCTATGACCAGATGGATGAGAGCGACATCGTCTTTGTTCACAATAATGGTGGCTATGAGGACGGAAAGGTGCCTTCCAGCGAATGGCGCTTTCATCAGATTATTTACCAGACCCGTTCTGACCTGAACGCTGTGGTACACAACCACGCCGTGTTCAGCACAGTTCTGGCGATCATGAGCAGGGCGATTCCTGCTATTCACTACATGATTGCTGCAGCAGGAGGAAAAGACATTCCCTGTGTTCCCTATGCCACTTACGGAACCAGTGAATTGTCCGGTCATGTGGCTGCTGGCTTCTTAAAGCGTGACGCCATCCTGATGCAGCACCATGGCATGACGGCGGCAGGCAAAACCCTTGGCAATGCCATGTGGCTTGCGGAAGAAGTGGAAACTTTGTCTAAGCTGTACGTCAACCTGCTGCAAACCGGACTGGAAATTCCGCTGCTGCCTGATGATGAAATTGATGTGGTGGTGGGCAAATTCAAACGTTATGGATTAAGAGAGAAAAGTTAATTCTGCGGGTTTGAACTCTGGGGGTTTGAGTGGACGTTAATCACAGTTCGAGGGAACAGGCTTATGTCAGATGATTTGCTGGTGATGAAAAAAATCACCAAGCGATTTCCCGGTGTGCTTGCCCTTAACCGGGTGGATTTTAATCTTCGCAGGGGGGAAGTTCATGCTTTGCTTGGTGAAAACGGTGCAGGCAAGTCTACCCTGATGAAAATTCTGTCCGGCGTTTGCCAGAAAGATGAGGGCGAAATTTTTTACAAAGGCAGTCCGGTCATTATTAACGAGCCACTGACCGCCAGAAAGCTCGGTATCAGCATCATTCACCAGGAGTTTAATCTCTGCTCCCATCTTACGGTTGCCCAGAATATTTTTATCGGTCGTGAACATCGCAAAGGCTGGCTTCTTGATGAGGAGCGTGAGAATCGTGCTGCTGCCGGCATACTGAAAACGCTCAATCTGGCTATCGCTCCAGACCGGCAGGTCAGCACCCTGACTGTTGCTCAGCAGCAGATGGTGGAAATTGCTAAGGCATTGTCGTTCAACTCCAGAATACTGATTATGGATGAGCCAACGGCGGCCCTGACAGAACGTGAAATCGACAGCCTGTTCAGGGTTACAAATATGCTCAGGGATCAGGGGGTTGGCATTGTTTATATTTCCCATCGTCTGGAAGAACTAGCCATTATTGCCGATCGCGCTACGGTCATGCGGGACGGTGAATATGTGGACACTGTCAACTACAAGGATACGACGCTGGATAAACTCATCAGCATGATGGTGGGCAGAGAACTGAGTAATCTCTTTCCTCTCCGTCAGTCTGCTGCTTCTGATCAGGTGGCACTGTCTGTTAAACACCTCAGCCGTGAAGGCGTACTGAATGATGTCAGCTTTGATCTTTATCGTGGTGAAATTCTTGGCTTATCGGGACTGATGGGTGCAGGCAGAACTGAGCTGGCAAGGGCAGTTTTTGGTGCCGATCCGATCGATAGTGGAGAAATCCTTCTCAATCGAAATCTGTTGAAAAATCACTCTGTCAAAGAGGCCATTGAAGCCGGCATTGGTTATTTAACGGAAGACAGAAAGCTCGAAGGCCTTGCACTGGGGTTGTCTGTGCAGGTGAACACACTACTCAGTAACTACCAGAAGTACGCCAGTGTTCTGGGTGTTATCAATGAGAAAAAAATATCGTCGGTTGTGGAAAAATTCAGCAGGCGTTTGAGAATCAAAACCCCTGATCTGGAGCAACTGGCAGGTAACCTCAGCGGGGGTAATCAGCAGAAAATTATCATTGCCCGATGGCTTTGCAGGGATACCGATATACTTATTTTTGATGAGCCGACCCGGGGCATTGATGTGAGCGCCCGATATGAAATCTATGAATTAATGAATGAACTGGTTCAGCAGGGCAAGTCCATCATTATCATTTCGTCTGAGTTGCCGGAAATTATTGGCCTTTCCGACCGAATCCTGGTCATGCGTCATGGTCGTATTACCGGTGAACTGTCCAGAGATCAGGCCTGTCAGAACAGCATTATGAAATATGCGGCATTAGGAGGTTGATGGCTATGTATGAACCCATTGAGTACGAACAAGCTGAAAAACAGAAGAAACAGAAGTCAGACTTTATCGTCAACAGAGAACTGTTGATGAAGCTGGCACCGTTATTGAGCCTTATTCTGCTTTGCGCCTTCTTCAGTGTTGGCAGCCCTTACTTCTTTTCGATAGAAAATCTGATGACCATTGCCCTGCAGACAGCAGTGATCGGCATCATGGCGGTTGGAGTGACCTATGTCATCATCACCGGAGGCATTGACCTTTCACTGGGCTCTGTCATGGCTTTCTCAGGCGTATGTACCGGCATCGCAGCGACTTTTGGAATGCCTCTGGCTTTGTGCGTGACAGCCGGTATTGCCGCTGCAACGCTATGTGGTCTGTTGAGTGGTGTTCTGGTGGCAAAAGCGGGCATTCCTTCCTTTATTGCCACTCTGGGACTGATGATGTCTGTCCGGGGACTGAACATGGTATTCACCGATGGACGTCCCATTTACTTTCTTGACTTCCCGGCATTCCGACTGCTGGCGCAAGATAAGCTGCTGGGTGTTATTCCTTATCCGGTAATCTGCCTGTTTGTGATTGCGCTGATGGCAGCATACATCCTTCGTCGTACGGTTTTCGGCCGTTATATATACGCGGTAGGAAGTAACGAAGAAGCATCAAGGCTGTCTGGAATCAACGTTCAGCGTGTAAAACTGATGGTTTACGCATTCTGTGGCTTCATGACCGGCATTGCCGGCATTATCCTCGCCTCCCGGCTGAACTCCGGACAGCCTTCTGCCGGCGTTGGTTATGAGCTGGAAGCTATTGCGGCTGTGGTGATTGGTGGAACCAGCCTGAGTGGCGGCATTGGCACAATCTGGGGAACGGTTATAGGTGCTTTTATCATGAGTGTTCTCAAGAACGGTCTCAACCTGACAGGGGTTTCTCAGTTCTGGCAGATGGTTGCAATGGGTGTGGTGGTTGTGGCGGCAGTTTTTCTGGATAACCAGCGTAAACGTACGCAGCGGCGATAAGCCATCCTTTAACGAACTAATTCTTAATAACGACAAGGGAGCCTTCATGAATCTTCGTACTCTGACAATCTCCGTGTTTTTATCGGCAGGGTTGATGACAGCATCGATGACTTCAGTTGCCAAAGAAAAGTTGTATATACCGGTTGTCAGCAAAGGATTCATGCTTGAGTTCTGGCAGTCAGTAAAAATGGGTTCTGATACTGCTGCCAGAGAGCTGAATGTAAAAACCAGTTTCGTTGGCCCTTCCGATGAAACCCAGGTTGCTCAGCAGGTGCAACTGGTTGAAAACGTTCTGACCCAAAAGCCGGATGGCCTGCTTCTGGCCGCACTGGACAGCAATGCGCTGCTGCCCTCGGTTGAACGTGCCCATGCTCAGAAGGTGCCGGTTGTCACCTTCGACTCCAACGTAAACTCGGATATCCCGGTGTCGTTTGTTGCCACTGACAACAAGGCTGCTGGTGCTATGGCTGCTGACGCTATGGAAGATATTCTGGGAGGCAAGGGCAAAGTTGCAATAGTGGCTCACAATGCCGGTACGATGACGGCCACTGATCGCGTTGACGGCTTTGTTCAGCAAATGAAAAGGAAATATCCGGCGATTAAAATTCTGAGTCCTTTGTATTCTGAGGGTGATCCGCAGCGGGCAATGAACCAGACGATGGATATTATTCGCGCTAATCCTGACCTGTCAGCTGTGTATGCCACCAACGAAGCCAGTACCCTGGGAGTGGCTTCAGCGGTGGACAGTCTGGGGCTGGCTGGCAAAATCAAGGTGGTTGGTTTTGATTCCAGTGACGCTGTTGTTAACTTCCTGAAAGCCGGAGTGATACAGGGGCTGGTGGTTCAGGATGCGTTCCAGATTGGCTACGTTGGTATGAAAACCCTGCACAACGTTCTGACAGGTCATGACGTCAAGGAAGTGATTGATATTCCGGCAGTGTTGGTCACCAGTAAGAATGTCAATAATAAAGACATTCAAAACATTATCAGACCAAAACAGCCATGAGCGGAAAAAACAGCCATGAGCGGAAAATAGCAACAGTAAGTGTCTCTGGAGATCAGGCTGGCCAGAACAGCCAGCCTGATAACAGCCACTGAAATTATTCGTCCAGTGCCTTCTTCTGCAAAATGACCAGTTCTTCAATGCCGGACCTGGCCAGCGCCAGCATGGCGGTCATTTCATTCTGGCTGAATGGCGCGGCTTCGGCAGTACCCTGAATTTCAATAAAACCACCTTCTTCAGTCATCACAACGTTCATATCGGTATCAGCGTTGGAATCTTCCGGGTAGTCCAGATCCAGAACCGGGCTGCCTTTGTACATACCAACGGACACAGAAGCGATCAGCTGAACAAACGGATCAGTCTTGATCATCTTCTTGCGCTGCATGTGACGAATAGCGTCAACCAGTGCTACGCACGCGCCGGTAATAGAAGCGGTACGGGTGCCACCGTCAGCCTGAATAACATCACAATCAATGTTGATGGTGTTTTCACCCAGCTTTTTCATATCGACAGCGGCACGCAGGGAGCGGCCAATCAGGCGCTGGATTTCCAGTGTGCGGCCACCCTGCTTGCCACGAGCCGCTTCACGACCCATTCGCTCAGTGGTGGAGCGAGGCAGCATACCGTACTCTGCCGTTACCCAGCCCTGACCAGAACCTTTCAGGAAACGTGGGACACCTTTATCGACAGATGCAGTACAAATAACCTTGGTATTTCCGAATTCCACCAACACTGAGCCTTCGGCGTGCATGGTGTACTCTCGGGTGATTTTAACTTCACGCAGTTGATCAGCTGTTCTGCCGCTTGGACGCATGGTATTACCTTCTACCGCCGGAAATGGAAAGGCGAGATTATAACCCAGACTTATAGGAAGGCTAGCGGCGTTGTGAATGACAGTGAGATTGCAACCTTGCCGTTTTAGCGTTTGTCATCAACAATTTTCAGGGTCGAAGCCCATTTTTTTATCGATGAGATTGTTTTAATTGTGGATAAACTTCCGGATAATCGTACAATCCGTCCCTTTTTCTCATCTGTGAGCCGACTCTGGAAGGCTTCCGGGGCATTTTTAGTGCAGCTCACCCCGAAACATGAAAATGGCTACACAGCCTGAGAGAGCTGCATTTTCATAGTAAAGAGTACGAAAAGAGTTTTTTATGACTTCCAGTATGACCGCTTTTGCCCGTGTTCAAGTCCAGGAAGACTGGGGCAGTCTGGTGTGGGAAATTCGTTCTGTTAACCATCGCTACCTTGAACCGCATTTTCGATTGTCGGAACAGGCTCGCGAAATTGAACCGGGGTTGCGTGAAGTTCTGCGCAGGCAGCTGAGTCGTGGCAAGATTGAATGCAATCTGAGGCTGCAACTGGCTGAAAGCACCCAGAAACTGACTTTGAATGAGGCGGCTCTGGAAGGTGTGCAGAGTGCTGTTAATCAGGTTGAAACCTGGTTCATTAACGCTTCAGGCGTCGATCCGCTGGAAATCCTGCGCTGGCCAGGCGTGATGGAGAACGAAGAAACCAATCTGGCGCCTGTGCATGCAGCGGCTCTGAAGGCGTTTGAAGAGGCAATTACTCAGCTGATTAATATGCGTCAGCGAGAGGGAGCCGAACTGAAGCAGTTTGTGCTGACCCGCCTGAACAGCATCAGCGAAGAAGTGGGTACGATTCGCGGTGTTCTGCCTGAGCTGATTGAAGCCCAGAGACAGAAGATTCTGGATCGCCTGGAAGAAGCCAAAGCAGAACTGGATCCCGAGCGTCTGGAGCAGGAAATGATTATTCTTGCGCAGAAGATGGACGTTGATGAAGAACTGGATCGTCTTGATACTCATATTCAGGAAGTAAAACGAACACTGGACAAAAAAGGCGGCATTGGTCGTAGGCTGGATTTCCTGATGCAGGAACTGAACCGTGAAGCCAACACACTGTCGTCCAAGTCGATCAATGCCGGTCTGACCCAGAGTGCGGTAAACCTCAAGGTATTAATCGAACAGATGAGAGAACAGATCCAGAATATTGAATAATGTTGGGCGGCTGCCCGGCTGTTGGAGCAATCATGGCTAATAAAGGCAAACTCTATATTATTGCAGCACCTTCCGGTGCGGGAAAAACCAGTCTGGTTAAGGCAATGGTAGAGTCTACGCCGCACGTTAAGGTGTCGGTATCCCATACCACTCGCGAACAGCGCCCGGGGGAAGTGGATGGTGTAAATTATCACTTTGTCTCTGCTGAAGCATTCCAGAAAGAACTGGGTGAAGGTCGTTTTCTGGAACACGCGGAAGTGTTCGGAAACTTCTACGGAACCTCTGAAACCTGGGCACGCGAGCAATTGGCAAAAGGTGAAGATGTTATTCTGGAAATCGACTGGCAGGGAGCTAAACAGGTTCGTCGTCTGATGCCCGATGCCGTCAGTATTTTTATTCTGCCACCCTCGCTGGAAGCATTGCGTGAGCGTTTGATTGGTCGTGCGACAGACGATATGGAAATCATTGACCGCCGTATGGCCCAGGCGGTGAATGAAATGTCTCACTACGGTGAGTTTGATTATCTGGTGATCAACGATGAGTTTGATCTGGCTCTGCGTGACCTGCAAACCATTATCCGTAGCCGACGTCTGGCGATTGGATGGATGCAGCACTACAAGGCTGATCTGATTAAAGGCTTGCTGAATTAACGCATAACCTCCCTGCGTTGAAGGCTATATTCAACGTCATTCCCGCGCAGGAAGCTGTATGATTATATGCAGCTTTGCTGCGTGACCAGATTCCGGGCCTTGATTCTTCAGAGTGGCGACCCGTAAGCCATAAAAAGCAGACTTAATGCACGGAACATTTTTGCTTTCAGCGGTGACTAACGTTAATGATCTTTTTGATCTCGTTAATAACTCTGGGGGGATTTTTCCATAGGATAAAGTGCCCCTCCCCTTTGACTTTTACCAGCTCCTTTCCCTTACCCTTTAAACGTTTAATGGCGAATACTGAGTTATCAGGATCGGCAATGCTATCTTCATCGCCATGAATCAAAATGACAGGCACTGGATCTAACAAACGCCAGTCTTTGCGACTCAGCTTCGAAAGCTCATCGGCCAGCGGCATCATTTCTCCGTTTGATTTTTTCCAGTGGTCAGGCAGAAAAGCACTGACCAGCCTGGTGTCTGCCAGTTTGTTGTACCATTTAGGTTCTTCAAGTTTGGGATCAAGTGCGGGAGCAATCAGAACCATCCCCTGTACCCGATTGGGAACCATCAGCGCGAGATCAAGAGCAATTGTTGCCCCCAGTGAGTGGCCAACGAGAATATTGATTTTGTCTTTAGTCAGTAGTGGTTCGATAGATCTGGATTGCGAGTCCAGACTGGCTTCAAGTTTTTTCGGAGACTGACCATAACCCAGCCGGTCTACAGAAATTAACTCAGCATTCTTCAAAAGCCAGGGGTCCTCCAGATAATCTTTATAGCCTTCTTTGCTGCCCGGCGAGCCGTGTATAAAAATTATTCGGTAGTGACTGGTCAGATTTCCCTGCTCCACATAAGCGACACCGGTATCGGTGAAATGAGTGGTTACTTTCGGTTCTGAAGCCATTGGCGAGTTAATCGACAGCCCGGCCAGAAAGGTAAGGGCAATGGCGCCAATGGCTTGCTTTCTCACGTTTCGCTTCCTTTATTCTTGTAAAGAGATGAGGGCGTAGAAGAAACACCCGGCTTTCAGGACAGAAAGCCGGGAATAATGATCGTCAGAATGGCTGAGTGGCTTTATTCAGCCAGTCAAGGTCAGCACCGCTGAGCAGTGGCGACAACGCTTCACGAACCATTTCATGATATTGATTCAGCCAGTCGATTTCAGGCTGGGTCAGCATCTCCCGGATAATGGGGCGTGTATCAATCGGTGCCAGTGTCATCGGAACCAGATTGTAGAATTCACCGAACTCTGTCGTGATGTCTTCAGCCACACGCATGATGTTTTCAAGGCGTACACCATGTTTGCCATTACGGTACATGCCAGGCTCATTGGTGAGCAGCATACCCACCTGCAAAGGCTGGTCAATCCATTTAGGGCTGACGCTGTGAGGACCTTCGTGTACGTTCAGAAAGTAACCAATGCCGTGGCCTGTGCCGTGGTTGTAGTTTTGCCCGGCTTCCCAGACCGGCTGACGGGCAAGGATATCCAGCTGCATGCCTCGAGTACCTTTCAGGAAGCGGGCTTTTGCCAGATTAATATGCGACTTCAGAACCAGCGTATAGTCTTTCTGTTCTTCTTCTGTCATGGGGCCACAGGCAAAGGTTCGGGTAATATCGGTGGTGCCGTCCGGGTACTGGGCACCGGAATCAACCAGGAGCAGCCCCTTTGCTTCAACGTTCTGGCAGGATTGTTCATCAGCACGATAGTGAATAATGGCTCCATTAGAGGCATAACCGGCAATAGTTGGGAAACTTGGCCCTTTGAACTCTGGTGCCTGCGCCCGACTGGCCTGCAGAAACTCATCCAGTGACAGCTCGGTGACCTCACCGCCGGGAATTGTCTCTTCCAGCCAGCGCATAAAGCGGACAACCGCTGCGCCATCGCGTCGATGACAGTCACCCATGCGCTGAATTTCCACATCGTTTTTAATGGCTTTCAGCAAAAGGGTTGGGCTGGCAGCCTTAATAATTTTGACGGACTCCGGCAACGCATTGACCAGCCACTGATTGGTGGAAGCCGGATTCATCAACAGGCGTGTGTTGCTGTCCAGGTTGCGAATATCGTCAGCGATGGCATCGTAAGGCAGCAGCTCTATGCCCGACTGCTTTAAAGCCTGCAAAGCATCGTCTTCTATGCGGCTGGCATTGATATACAGTTTGACGTCGGTGTCTGTCAGCAGAATATAGGACAGGAACACCGGGTTGCATTCAATATCGCTGGCGCGCAGGTTCAGCAACCAGGCAATATCGTCCAGCATGGTGATCAGCAGGTGACTGGCGCCTTTTTTTGTCATCTCCAGGCGAACTTCAGCCAGCTTCTCTTCTCTGGTTTTGCCAGCAATGCTGTCATCATGCAGAAACACCGGTGTCGCAGGCATATCTGGACGATCGATCCAGATAGTTTCCAGAAGGTCTTTTTCAACGTCGATGGTGATGTTTTTGTCAGCGAAAGCTGCCAGTAACTTCTCAGTCTGGTGATGGCTCATGACCTTACCATCAAAGCCGACTACACTGCCTTCAGGCAACGTATCGACCAGCCACTCGTGAATGGCCGGAACCTCTGGCATCCCGTCACGCATCAGCTCAATGCCGGAGTTCTCCAATTCCTGGCTGGCTTGCAGAAAATAACGGCCATCGGTCCAGAGGGCGGCCTGGTCTTTCAGTACAACCACGGTGCCTGCTGAACCGGTGAAACCGGACAGCCATGCCCTGCCCCCCCAGTGTTCTGCCGTGTATTCACTTTCGTGAGGGTCAGAGCTGGGAATAATCCAGGCATCGATATCGCTGGCACTCATGGCGGCTCTCAGGGCCGTGAGCTTCTCTTGTGTACTGCTCATGATCTACTCCGAATGACTTTGGTTTGAAATTATTTCCGGAACTATAACCCTTAAGTTGTTGGAAATACTATTGGCAAAGCCTGCCTTCCGGAAATTAAAAAGGAACCGATAACGTCATAAGTCGTTCCCGGTTTTAATGCCCTGGATATTGTACGCACTTGTTTGAAAACAGGTCGTAAAGTAGACTCTAATGTCGGCAAAAATATATCACGTCGATAGACTGGCGGCTCGATGATTCAAGCAGCCATAGCGAAAGAAAACCGTTTTTCTAAATAACGAGAGGTGAAGTAGTGGCTCGAGTAACCGTAGAAGACTGCCTGGATAACGTTGATAACCGATTTGAACTGGTGATGGTGGCTTCCAAGCGCGCCCGCCAGCTGTCCATTGGTGGTAAAGAACCAAAACTGGAATGGGAAAATGATAAGCCAACGGTAATGGCTCTGCGTGAAATTGCTGAAGGCCTGGTATCTGCAAGTTCCGTTGAAGAGCGCATTGTTGATGAAGACGATGCCGCTATGTTTCTGGCTGGTGTAGAAAGCTAACAGCCAGGAAAGCCTCTGATGTCCGGAATGCTGCACAGGAGGAGCGGGCTTTGCTGACTATCGATGAGTTTGCCGGCCGCTTGAAGTCCTACCTGACCCTTGAACAGATTAATCTTGTTCGCAGGGCTTACTATTACGCCGAACAGGCCCATGACGGGCAGATACGACGCAGTGGTGAGCCTTATATCACCCATCCTCTGGAAGTGGCAGCTATTCTGGCCGACATGCACATGGACCATCATAGTCTGATGGCCGCCATGCTGCACGATGTCATAGAAGACACCGGTATTGAAAAAAGTGCTATTGTCGAACAGTTTGGTGAGGTTGTCGCTGAACTGGTAGACGGGGTCAGCAAGCTGACCCACATGCACTTCGAGAATAAAACCCTGGCTCAGGCCGAGAATTTTCAGAAAATGGCGCTGGCCATGGCCCGGGATATCCGGGTTATTCTCGTCAAGCTTTCAGACCGTTTGCACAACATGCGAACCCTCGGGGTTCTGCGACCGGACAAACGCCGCAGAATTGCCCGTGAAACCCTCGAAATTTATGTTCCAATAGCCAATCGCCTTGGTATGCACTGTCTGCGGATTGAGCTGGAAGACCTCGGTTTTGAGGCCATGTACCCCATGCGTTCACGCATGATTCGCCAGGCTGTCAAACAGGTGCGTGGCAATCGCCGGGATCTGGTGGGCAAAGTACAGAAAGCCATTGCTGCCCGACTGGAAGAAGAAGGTCTTAAAGGCAGGGTGGTGGGTCGCGAGAAACATCTCTACAGCATTTATAAAAAGATGCGCAGCCAGAGCAAGTCCTTTGGTGAAATCATGGACATGTTCGCCTTTCGCATCATAGTCGAGAGCGTCGACAGCTGTTACCGCGCCTTTGGCATTGTTCACAACCTCTACAAACCCATCCCCGGTCGTTTCAAAGACTATATCGCCATCCCCAAAGCCAACGGCTATCAATCCCTCCACACCACTTTGTTCGGTATGCACGGCATACCTGTGGAAATCCAGATCCGTACTCAGGAAATGGAAGATATGGCAAACAATGGTATCGCCGCACACTGGCTGTATAAATCCGGTGATGAAGCGCTGTCGGGCAGTCATGCTCGTACAAGGCAGTGGCTGAAAGGTGTGCTGGAACTACAGAAGAATGCCGGTGACTCTCTGGAATTTATTGAGAACGTTAAAATCGACCTCTTTCCCGATGAAGTCTATGTTTTCACGCCCCGTGGTACGATTCTCGAATTGCCAAAAGGGGCGACGGCGGTCGATTTTGCCTATGCGGTTCATACCGATGTGGGTAATACCTGCGTTGCCTGTCGTATTGATAAACGACTTGCGTCACTCAGCCAGCCACTGCAGAGCGGACAGACGGTAGAAATCGTAACGGCGGAAGGTGCCAGCCCCAATGTTGCCTGGCTGAACTTTGTTCTGACTGGCAAAGCCCGTTCCAACATCCGTCACTTCCTCAAATATCAGCGTCGAAACGAATCCATTGCTCTTGGCTATCGCCTGTTGAACAAGGCACTGGTCAGCTTTGACACCCGGGTGGATCAGCTGGATCAGGGCATTCTCAACCAGCAGTTGAAAAACTTTAAGCTGGAGTCGCTGGACGAACTGCTTGAAGACATCGGCCTTGGTAACCGTATGGCTTACATCGTTGCCCGTATGCTGGTGGAGCCTCAGGAAACCGATGGTGAAGAGAAGTCGTCACTGGATGTGGATATTGAACAGTCTCTGACCATTCGTGGCACTGAAGGCATGGTGATCAGCTTTGCCAAGTGTTGTCACCCTATTCCCGGCGATCCGGTGGTGGGGCATGTCAGCTCGGGTCGGGGCATTGTGATTCACACCGACAGCTGCAAAAACATTGCAGAAATTCGCCATAACCCTGAAAAGGTTCTGGAAGTCGACTGGGACAAACATGTTTCCGGTGAATTCACAGTAGACCTTCAGGTCGAGCTGGAACACCATCGTGGCATGATCGCCTCTCTGGCCACCAGTATTACGGCGGTCGAAGGCAATATTGAAAAGATCAGCATGGAAGAACGTGATGCCAGTTTCTGCATGGTACAACTACTGGTGAACGTTAAAGACCGTGTCCATCTTGCCCGCATCATTAAACGACTGCGCGTGATTAAAGGCGTACACTCCATTACCCGCCGCAGGGAGTCGTAGTTACTGCGTTGTTGACGCAGTAACTTTGCTATCCCTAGTTTCAGTATTATACTCAACCTTTATATTAACTGGAGAAGATTAATGGAAAAATCTTATGCCTTATCAATTACTGAGAATGAAATAGACAAAAAGTATGATGAAATAAGAGAACATATTTTAAACGACAAGGGTCTTTCTGATGTATTGTCAATAAAAACAAAGAAAGACTTACTGAAAGTTATAGAAGCTTTTTGTGATGTCTCTTCACTTAAAAATGAAGATGCTTTTTTTAAGTCAGAAAAGCATAAGCTGGCATTTATGATAATAAATCATCAAGGCACTTCTTTTGATAAAGAACTTGGTATAAAAAAGAAACATTATTTAGATAAAAAAATGGCTAATGAATGGAAGAAAAAGTATCAATCAATATTTCATCCTGACAAAAACATTGATGATAACCTATTAGACTATGAGATGATTATGCAAAAAATAAACAAGATTTATAGTCAAATGGTAGGTAAGGCATGACAAGCAAATTACCATCTGTAATTTATCATCAATTAGACGACTTAATTGAAAGGCCTGAAATTGATCATATTGCCAATGCTGCTACCAGCGTTCTTGATAAAGGTCACTTGACTTCTATAGTGAATGCTTTTTTTGTTAACACTAAAATTTGTGTTAATGGAGTTCCGTATATTAAAGTTAAGGGATTATCAGGCATCCTGAGAACAGGCAACTCAGGTGCTGAAAGGCCTTTAATATATCAAGGAATGGCAAACATTCTCTCGCCAGCTGAAATTATTGAGATTGATGGTGAAGAACATATTTCCGGACCATCGCTCAGGGCCATTTTGGACACAAGAATTGCGTTCGCAGATGGTAGAACAAAACAATACTTAAGAGTTTCCATGCAAGCTTATGAAAGAATAATTACGCTTTCACAAGTCAGCGATTTGAAAGAATTGTTTTTAGATGACATTAGGAATAATCGCCCACTACTTAAGAATCAACGTATAGCCGAGTATAATGTTACTCACTGTGAGTTTTCCATGAAAATATTCAACAATAACAGCGAAGTTGAATTCGCTCATATCGAAAGTGTAATAACTCAGCCATTATTGGCTCTTGATATTGATAATGGTGTAATTATCTTAAAGTCTATTCATCGTGAATTAACAAGCCAAAGGATTCATGGCTATGAAGAGCTGTATAATTTCTGTATTAAAAATAAATATTCAACAAGCTGGGGCAAATTAAAACCTGATTGAGCAGATTGTTTCTTGCACAATAAATCACCCTTCATTTCTGCTACTTCCTTCGTGCTTCATAATAAACTGCAAATCTGCTTGCAATATGCGGAGTCTTCCCTACTATCACCCTTTTGGAAGGTGGACGAGATGAGTAACCGACAGACTATTAACACTAGGGGAGCGCCGCAAGCGATTGGCACATACTCCCAGGCGGTAAAAGCAGGGACCACCGTTTATATTTCTGGACAGATTCCACTGGTGCCTGAAACCATGGAAGTGCAGGACGGCGACTTTAAAGACCTGACACGTCGTTGTTTTACCAACCTTAAAGCGATTGCCGAAGCTGCAGGTGGTACGTTGGAGGACGCCGCCAAGGTGAATATCTTCCTGACCGACCTGAGCAACTTTGCTGCTGTGAACGAAGTGATGGCTGAGTTCTTTGAGCAGCCTTACCCGGCACGTGCTGCCATTGGCGTGAAAGAGTTGCCAAAGGGTGTACCGGTTGAGGTTGACGCTGTTCTGGAACTTAAGTAGTTCGGCTCCTGGCAAAGATTTACTAACGGCAAGATAGTTCATTGGTAAGTTCTTAATTTGTGGTACTCCCAGTAAAAATATTGCCGGTAGGTGAATAAAGTCCGGCAGAAGGGGCGGCTGGTGGTAAAGTGCCTGAACCCTGTCCATGGACAGGGTTTTCTTGTCCAACTGTGCGCATAACCAGTCTGGTTTCATGAAAGATAAATTCAATTTCTGACACAATAGTACTTTCTGGGAACCCGCTATGGACGTGTAGGTTAATTCTTTCAATTCCCAGCTCATCTGACCGATCTGGATCAACCCTCATTGTAATCACTCTTGCAGCCGAATTGTCAGGTGCTGCCCGGACTCTGGTACGCACAGGGATCGAATCATTAAGGAGTCCTGGTATAACGATGTTATCCTGAAACTCATCGTTACTGTCCAGTATGCTTTCCAGCCACCTTCCTGTAATAATGTCGGATCCTGAAAGGGAGATAACCGATACATTGTTTTCCAGAACGCTTAGCTCGTTATGACCATCCCTGAATTCTTCTAAAGATAAGTGACGAACATCGTCACGAGAAGATAACTGAGATCGAGGCGGTGTTGTGTGTGAACGCCTGAAATAACGTCGAAATCTGTTCCTCATCCGCTCAAAGAGGTTCCCGGTAAGGTAGTTGAAAATATCCCAATTGGTTAGAAATGGAGTTCTGGGAGGGTCTCTGTACAGATACCTGAGCCTGTGAGTCCCTTCATAGTTATTACTGAATCGCTCAAACGGCGATCCTGTGAAGCTAACGCGATTCACAGGATCTGTTACTGTAATGCTTCTTACTGAGTCCGACTCGATTACCGTATATTGACGACGGGGTTCACCTGAAGCGAAAGCGGCCTCCTCGTCAGGCCGTATAACACTATTTCTGGTAGTAATATTTTCTCTTATTGTTCCTGTTAGAACACTATCAGCGTTTCTATCTGTAAAAAGATCCCACTTGAAAAGGACAGACGTAGAAAATTCAAGATTTATCCCATAAACGACCAGTGACCGGGTTAGTGCCAGGCTGAGTACCCATAAAACAAAACTCCTTTTCAACACATACGGCATGTCTATCATCACTCCAGGCAATATTAATAAAAAATACCCTACGGAAAGATAGCACGATCCTTTTTAGTTAACTCTTTTGCAGAGCTTCTTCCGAAGCTCTACCCGTTCTATCACGGCAGGTCTCGATAAGTATCCGGGTGCTCCAGCCGTTTTTTATTGGCGGTCGCCAGTATTTCTAATATTTCTTTTGTTGGCGGCGGAATGCCTGCCATGCTTGCCAGCCGGTTTATATGCTCCATGCTGTTGGCTTTGCGAATCGAAAAATCCACTCGTCCTGTCTGACGAAGCTCCGACTGCTCTGCCGCAAATTGCCGTTGCTGAGCATTGGGCAGTTGTATTTTGCCTTTCAGGTAACCCGCAATGGCTTCAGCCTGGTAGCGATACAGAATAAAGGGGGCAGCGCACTGTATCATGCTCGTTGCTGTCAGCTCAGGATACTTCGGGTGAAACAGGTTCAGGTAAAGCGGGGCTATAGTATTTTGGTCACCAGACAGTCCGGTACCCGGCAGAGTACGCCTGAAAGCCGGGTCAGGCTGAAAACCGGTACACAGGATCAGAACATCAATATTCTCCAGTTTCTCACCGTTTTCCAGTATCACGGTTCGGTCATTACAGGCAATAACGTCGCGGTGTCGGGTCAGGTTATTATGCGCTCCGTACCGTCCCGTGACTGGCTTGTGCAGTTGTCGGCTTCCAGGATGAGTACAAAGGTAAACTCTACTGGCACAGTGGCTGATCTCTCTGCTCAGGTCCTCACCGGAAGGTCCTGAGCCCATCAGGGCAACACGTTTATGGCGATAGGCTTCAGGACCCCGGTAACTGAAACTGTGCTCAAGCCGACCGGTAAAAGGAAGTAATGGCTCAAGGTCTGGCAGTTTTGGGAAAGAGTAGTGACTGTTGCAGAAGACAACGGCATCAAATTCACCAACGCCCTGACTGGTCTGAACCTGCCAGCGACGCTTTTCGGGTGAAGCTGTGGATGAGGCGTCAAGTTTAAGAAAGCGATGGTTAAAACGAATGTGTCTCAGGAGCTTCTGGTGCTCTGCAAAGCGATGCAGGTGTGACAATACATCATCATGGCGGGCATAGAGTGGATAATCATCAGGAAAAGGGAAGTCTGGCAGCGGCATGACCTGCTTTGGTAAATTGCAACGCAACGAGGGGAAGGTTGGGGAGTATATTCCGGAAACCCCGTCACGAATATCAACCAGTGTGGACAAAGGCTGGATTGCCCAGGAACCACCCAGGCAGTCACGCTGCTCAAAGAGCGTAACAGTGAAGCCAGCCTTCTTCAGTATGCTGCCGGTAATTAACCCTGCTGGCCCTGCCCCGATGATGGCGACTTCTTTGTTAGCGGACATTCTTGCTCTCTGCCTGATCTCACTGGAGAAAGAATAGACCGCTATCAGGCAGAATTGTTCAGATAGCCAACCTTGTAATCCGGGTATTTAAAACGATAACCC
Organism: Endozoicomonas gorgoniicola; assembly: GCF_025562715.2. NCBI lineage: Bacteria > Pseudomonadati > Pseudomonadota > Gammaproteobacteria > Oceanospirillales > Endozoicomonadaceae > Endozoicomonas > Endozoicomonas gorgoniicola. The sequence goes on along the minus strand of NZ_JAPFCC010000001.1, from coordinate 4,897,298 downwards.
GTATCAAGAACTTTGCGATTGCTGCAACGTTTACTGGATCTTGGGGGAGCAGGATGATCATCGCTCAGCTCTACGCCGTACTGACCGGCAATCCAGTGCAGAACATCGTGCATAGGGGCAGGCTGGCTATCAACACCAAGGTAAACAGGATCAGGCGTTTGCCCGCTGTTACTCATTTGCAGTAGATGTTTCAGAATGCCGGCGCAATCATCCCTGTGAATTCGGTTGCTGTAAACGACCGGCTCTTTAGCACATCCTTTTTTTTCCAGCACCCGTTTAATCAGTCGGTTTCTGCCAGGGCCATAAATGCCACCAAAGCGAACGGAAGTGGTAGGCAGGTCACTGGCAAACAGTACCTTTTCAGCTTCCAGTAATGTTTGACCTGCGAAGGTTTGCGGGTTGCAGTCCGAGTTTTCGTCAACCCACTCACCGTGGCTCTGATGGTAAACGCTGGTGCTGGAGGTGAAGAACAGGTGCCTGGGCTGAATGCTGTTCTGCTTTAAATGATTGATCACATTCATAAGACCAGTGACGTAAGCCTGTCGGTAAAGTTCTGGTGAGTAACCGTCGGCAGCGGCCGTATAAAAAACGTAATCGATGGTTTCAGGCCATGCGCCGAGCTTCTTTGGGTCTGAAAGGTCACCGCGAATAGCGTGAACACCTTCGGGCAGCTGGTCAATGGAGCGACGCAGCCCCCAGACCTGAAAGTCACTTGAGAGTAGCAGCTGTCTGGCCAGCTCGCACCCTACGTCGCCGCAACCTGCGATTAGAATGTTCTGTGTGTCCATCTCTGTTCTCGTTAAAAAGAAAGAACTGTTCGTTAGTCAACTACATCTGGCTCGTACAAACAACGGTTAAGTATCCGGCCATATGGAATCATCTGAGTTCAGTTTTTCAGTACCAAATAGCCATGAGCGAAAAGTGTAACAGCAGGAAAATACAGCGACAGATAGCGCAAAAGCTGACACAGCAAAGGAATTAGTGAATAATACTGATTAAATTTACAGTGTTCTTATAATCGTTGTCGGCTTACTTTTATTATGACTCTGACTGAACTGCGCTATATTGTCGCTCTTGCCCGGGAACAGCACTTTGGTCGTGCTGCAGCTGAATGCTTTGTCAGCCAGCCTACCCTCAGTGCCGGGGTGAAAAAACTGGAAAAAGAACTGGGCGTTGAGTTGTTTGAGCGTACTCGCAACGCTGTTCGTGTCAGTGATATGGGGCAACGCATTGTTCAGCAGGCAAGGAAAGTCCTTGAAGAAGCGGATGCTGTGAAAGAGCTGGCAAAAGAAGGTAAAGACCAGTTGAGCACACCGTTGCGGGTGGGCGCGATCTACACCATTGGCCCTTACCTGTTCCCGCACCTGGTACCCAAACTGGCAGAGCTGGCATCCGGTATGCCACTTTATATAGAGGAAAACTTTACCGCCGTTCTGCGTCGAAAGTTAAGACAGGGTGAACTGGATGCCATCATCATTGCCCTGCCCTTCACTGAACCGGATGTTTTAACATTACCCATCTATGATGAAGCCTTCAGGGTATTGATGCCGAGCCATCATCCGTGGGCTGAGCGTGATGCGATTAATAAAGAAGAACTGTCCAGAGATGAAGTATTGCTGTTGGGTGAAGGTCATTGTTTCCGCGACCAGATTCTGGAGGCCTGCCCGCTGCTTAATCTAAATGAGGGGCATGACGGCTCTGGTATTGAAGCCACTTCGCTGGAAACCATCCGCCATATGGTTGCGTCAGGCATGGGCATCAGCATTCTGCCAGAGTCGGCTCTGGGCAATAACTATTACGCACCGAATGTGTTGACCTCTAAGCCGTTCAGTACTCCAAGGCCGGAAAGAACAGTCGCCCTGGCATGGCGAGCCAGCTTCCCAAGACCCAAAGCCATTGATGTTCTGGCTGGGGCGCTTAAACAATGTACTGATATCAACAGGATTAAAGATTGATGAGTAAGCCTCTGCATGAGATTCCGGTAACGGCACTCAAAGGTGTGGGGGCCGCTTTGGCGGAAAAACTGGCTAAAATTCATATCCGCAATTTACAGGATTTGCTGTTTCATCTGCCATTACGTTACCAGGACCGTACCCGCATAACACCCATTGGCGCACTCCAGCCAGATGGAGACTTCGTTGTGCAGGGCAAAGTGCTTGGCGCTGAAGTGGTGATGGGGCGCAGGCGAAGTCTGTTGTGCCGGGTCAGCGATGGCACGGGCAGTGTGGGCTTACGCTTTTATCATTTCTCTGCAGCTCAGAAAAATAACCTGAAAGCCGGGGTTGAAGTTCGTTGCTTTGGTGAGCCCCGGCGGGGGGCATCAGGCCTGGAGTTTTACCATCCGGAGTACCGGGTGATAAAGCCGGACAACGAGCTTGAGGTTGAGGAAACGCTGACACCGGTGTATCCCGCTACAGAAGGCTTAACTCAACAACGCATACGCAGCCTGTGTGATCTGGCACTGGATAAACTGAACAACCCTTCTGCCCTGCAAGACTGGCTACCAGAGTCTGTTCAACAACAGTATCGGCTGGAAACGCTGGTGGATGCTGTGAGGTTGCTCCACAGCCCTCCTCCGGACAATTCAGTGGCTTTGCTTGGCGAGGGGCGTCATCCAGCCCAGCGACGTCTTGCCTTTGAAGAACTGCTGGCACACAACCTCAGTATGCAAAAGCTGCGTACGCTGGTGCGTACTGTTAACAGCTACCCCATGCCGCCTAAGCAAGAGCTGACACGCACTTTCCGTGAACAGTTGTCGTTTAACCTGACAGGCGCGCAAGAACGGGTAGTGGCCGAAATCAGTCAGGATATGATGCAGGCCGAGCCTATGCTCCGTCTGGTTCAGGGGGATGTAGGATCAGGCAAAACCGTTGTTGCTGCGCTGGCGGCCCTGCAGGTGGTGGAAAATGGCTATCAGGCGGCGATTATGGCACCCACTGAAATTCTGGCAGAACAGCATGAACGCAATTTTAAAAGCTGGTTGAAGCCCCTGGGCGTATCAGTGGCTTATTTATCCGGCAAAACCACGGGTAAAAAGCGTGAGAAGGTGCTGGAGGAAATAGCCAGCGGTGGGGCGTTAGTTGTCGTAGGAACCCACGCCCTGTTTCAGGACGATGTTGACTTTCATCGACTGGGGCTGGCAATTATCGATGAACAGCACCGCTTTGGTGTCCATCAGCGCATGGCTCTGCGGAACAAAGGCGAAAAGAACGGCGGACAACCTCATCAACTGATTATGACCGCCACACCGATTCCCAGAACGCTGGCGATGAGTGCTTATGCTGATCTTGATTGCTCGGTGATTGATGAACTGCCTCCGGGGCGCACGCCGGTTAACACCGTTGTGATTGGCGACGACCGGCGTGAACAGGTCATGCAAAGGCTTCGTGCTGCCTGTCTGGAAGGTCGGCAGGCCTATTGGGTTTGTACGCTGATTGATGAGTCGGAAACCTTGCAGTGTCAGGCTGCGGAGGTAACTGCGGAACAATTACGGGAAACCTTGCCAGAGTTGTCTATTGGCCTGGTCCATGGTCGTATGAAAGCCAGTGAAAAGCAGGAGGTGATGGATGCCTTCAAATCAGGTCATTTACATCTGCTGGTGGCTACAACGGTCATTGAGGTGGGTGTGGATGTTCCCAATGCCAGCCTGATGATTATTGAAAACCCTGAACGGCTGGGGCTGGCGCAACTTCATCAGCTTCGGGGGCGTGTTGGTCGAGGTAATATAGCCAGTCATTGTCTTCTGATGTATCACGCACCGTTATCTCAGCAGAGTCGGGAGCGGCTGCAGGTGATGCGTGACTCCAGCGACGGTTTTATTATTGCTGAAAAAGACCTTGAGTTACGGGGGCCTGGTGAAGTGCTGGGAACCCGGCAAACAGGATTGGCGCAACTGCGGGTTGCTGAGTTGGAGCGAGACAGTGACTTGCTGGAAGATGTTCGCTCCGCCGCACAAACCCTGTTGCAGGTCGCCCCGGAAAATGCCGAGCCGTTGATTCTTCGCTGGCTGGGGCATGCTGAGCAATACGCCAATGTTTAATCGTTAAACAACAGTGATTGATTGAGTGAAACAGTCTTGCCTATAGCGCAAAAATATCGTTCTATATTGACAAAACAATAACAGCACGGAGAACGATGATGGACTTGCTGAAATATGAGATGCCACTGTTGAATGGTGAACCCTGCTCCCTAAGTGGCTACCGGGGGAAAGTGGTTCTTATTGTTAATACCGCCAGCAAGTGCGGCTTTACACCCCAGTACAAAGGGCTGGAAAGCCTGTATGAAAAGTACGGTGAGAAGGGGCTGGTGATCCTGGGCTTTCCGTGTGATCAGTTTGGCCATCAGGAGCCTGGCAGCAGTGATGAGATTGGAGCTTTCTGCGAAAAAAATTACGGTGTAACCTTCCCTGTCTTTGAGAAAATTGACGTTAACGGCGACAGTGCTGCCCCACTGTATCAGGATTTGAAGTCGGCAGCTCCCGGAGTATTAGGAACGAAGAAAATTAAATGGAATTTCACCAAGTTTCTCCTGAACCGCAGGGGTGAAGTGATTGCCCGTTATGCACCAACGACAAAACCTGAAAATCTGGAGAGTGCTATTCTCGCAGAACTTGAGTCATAAGAGATCGGCTCCCAGGTCGATAAGACGACAATGTAATCAGGACTGAATGGTGGAAACATGACTGAACAGGCTCCGGAGCTTCCCGAATCTATTGAATACGCAGGTTTCTGGGCTCGCTGTGGAGCCACGCTGATTGATACTTTTGTATTATTGCTCGTTACTGTCCCGTTAACGCTGGTGATCTACGGCAGCGAAATGTGGCACAACGAAGCACCGGTACTTGGCAGTTGGGACTTGTTGATTAACTGGCTGCTTCCTGTTGTGTTTGTCATCCTGTTTTGGCGATACAGAGGGGCGACGCCTGGAAAAATGGCAACGTCGGTGCAAGTTGTTGATGCCAAAACCGGGCAAATTCCGGGATTTCGTCAGTCTGCTATCCGGTATGTTGGTTACTTTCTGTCGATCATTCCACTGATGCTTGGATTTATCTGGATTGCCATCGATAAGAGAAAACAGGGCTGGCATGATAAACTGGCAGGTACCGTTGTCATTAAACTAAAGAAAAGTGAAAGCTGAAATTAACCAGCAGAGGGGATAATACACTGCTCCCCTCACTGCGCGTTTCAACTGGTTGCTGGCTCATGCAGACAGTCTTGAATCAGTGACCCCATTGCTTTCATTATCAATTCTTTGCTCTGCTTCGCCAGAGTTGGATTTTCCCGGTTATTGTTAATGTGTTCAAAATACGTTGTCCCCATTCTGAAGACAATGCGTGATAAGTTGACCAGTTCATCAATGCTCCATTTTGAACCATAGTATTTCAGGATAGAAGAAAAGCGTTTTGATATGCGCTCGTCAAATGACTCATGAAGCTCTGACAGTTGTGGCATGGCAATCATTGCTCTGTTGAGTTCAAACTCAAGCTTATGATTAGCCGGGTTTGCGTACTCCTGTTCACCAATCAATTCGAGAAGTTCCCAGATACCCAGTTTATGAGAATCAAAGTTTTCGTAGTCGTCAAACCTTTGCATCACGTCGTTTATCATGCTTTCACACAGCGCGTAGATAACAGCTTCTTTGTTGGGATAATACTGGTAGAGAGATGCGACTGGAATTTTGGCTTTCTCAGCTATACCTACTGCTGTCAGTGACTCATAACCTTTCTCTACCAGTAAGGATGCAGTCACCTCTAAGATCGACTCAACACGTTTTTTTGATCGGCTTTGCACTGGTGTTTTTCTGGGTTTTACGGTCGTTTTTGACATGTACTCTATCCCCGCAGATTGATGTTCAGAGGTCATAACATCTGGTTAGTAAAACTGACGTTGTTAGCACTGGTCATCCGTGTAACCTCTTGATTTAATGAGGGTTCAGGTTAGCACAGTATGTGAATGTTGGCAGAGTTGTTAGCGAATTGCTGTCCCTGGTGGGTGTGCTGGTGGTGGTTGTTTTGCTTGCCAAATCTGAGTAGCAAGTTTTAAAAGCCGGTTCTGTTGTCCGTCCGGTCGGAACAACGGGCAAGCTCACGGGGACGGCGGTACACATCTGATTCAGGAATACACTGACAGCTTCTTTTCTGACCTGACCCCTCGATTTGAAGGGTCAGCTTTATTGCTTTTCGATCTGGCGGATTAGATACCGTATCTTTTTCGCCACCTATCAGAAAAGTCAAGCCGCCGTTTTGGCGTATTGGGTATTCATGGTGGGCAGCATAAATTAGCGTCCACTGTATCTGGCGTATTGTTTCCGGTACTGGTGGGTGTGCTGGTGTTGACCTAAAATCTACTGGAGAGATTTCAGGTTAAAAAAGGAACTATCCGGTGCTGAAACTTGCGGTTTTGTCCGGTGCTGGCGTACTGACCGGATTTAAGTCATTCTCTCCAGCCCTTGCAAACCGTGGGCTGTAGCGGTACTGACCGGGAAATAGGACAAAGTGGGTCACTTTTACACGGTCAAATACCAGTGTGAAAACCTAAAGCCCTTACTATACGTGGGCTGTGAGGTTAGTACCTTTTTACCTTCCTTATAGAAAGAAGAACCGAAAGACATATCTATAGATATCTTAAGATAGAGCTAGATGTAGTAACCTACTAACTTATTCTACTAACTTATTCTTAATGAGTATGTATTCCAAATTAGGTACCACCTCTGCCATATGCCAGTACCAGACGTTAACGAGCTTGCATGAAACCAGAGTCAGCAAGGGTAACACCAGTTCCAGGCAAGCAGAGTCGTATTCACTATGTCGTTTTGACATACTGACCTAACCTTTTCTGGTATGCAGCTATGACTGCCTTCGACTGAGCCTCAAACCGTCCGAAGTCATCTAGCGGTGTTTCTGTATCTGGTGACTGTGTACCGGATAGCTGAGGTACTGTGAACAGCTCAACCGCTGAAGCCTGTTCATTCAGGTTCAATGGGTGCTGTAACTCACCATCAAGATACGAACCCTCCAGTTGCAACAGCACCTGTTTAACTCGATCCTTATCGCCGGGTTCAAGATTAAAAACCTTTTCATTGATGATACTGGTACTCCATTCTTCTTTGGCGGCTTGCAGGCCAACGTCGGCAATACGACCACGGATAAACGTCGCCATCGAATGGTCGTATACGTACTCGCCTGAGCCATCCTTTTTGAGTTCTTGAGCTGCTGCAAAGTGTCTATGTACCCGGTTATCCGTCGCCTGTTCAGTTTGACCAATGTAGGTATGGCCTGTCGCTCTGTGCGTCAATCGGTACACGCTGGACAGATACAGACGTTCGAAGCCGGGTTCTGTGCAGTTATCGTACTGATTTTTAGTCATGCCCAATAGCTTAAGGTTGTCGGCTGGCTGGTACACCTGAGCTGATGGGTGTTTTTCGGCGTTCAGCTTCCGCTTACACTCCACGCACCGTTTAGTCCCGTTGGCGTAAAAGTCCTGTTCGCTATTACAAGGCTTGCAGAATTGCCTGAATGTTTTGGTAGTTGCTTTGACCATTAGGTTCTCTCCAATGTTGGCTAAAAGTATTTGCTGCTGGTGGTACTGGTGGTGTTAGGTTTTTCGCTAAATTCAGCGAATACTAAAACTGTGCTGGTGCTGATTCTCAAACTGTCAAACCGACACTTTGACTTTTCAGTGTGCTGGTGGCTGTCAATGGGATAAACCCTAGCCACTTGCAGGCGTCCGGCGTCGTTCGACTAATTACCGGGTATAGATTCTTTCATACATGAATCTGATCTATCCCTGGTCTCTATAAGGAAGGGAAAAAGCCTAAGCCGCTAGACCCCTTGCTATCCGTGGCTTCTAGCCTTCTGAGTCACTTTCACACGTACAAAAAGTGCAGTATTTTGTCCTATTTCCGGTCACTGCCAAACCTTTAAACTTTTCAGCAATGGCATAGATGGTTTGTCGTGTACTGTCGCTATCCGGTATCAGTAGTCTGTCCAGTAGCTCCAGTGATTCACCAGTCAGCCCCGGCTTGTTCTTTGTCCCTGGGAGTAGTACCGCTTCCGCTTCCACTACTGCCCTAATCGTTTCAAGTTCGTCCCGGTCAATACCGTCCACGTCAGCGGCGTCAAACAACTCGCCTCGGTTCATGGCTGCATTGATGTGTTCCATAGTCTGCACCTGCTCTTGTTGCTGCGTCGAATGCGTGGCTATTTGACCAACGGCAGGCTCTCATTGGTAGGTGGTATCTGATGGCTTTACAAAACTACCAGCGTGTCCACTGTGATCGGTTTTGAGGCGTGGTGTGTGTGCAGGCGGTGACGTGTGGTGACGGTAAAACTTTACAAAAAAGGGCAACCATTGCAGTCACCCTTGCTCGTCTCTACGTATTTATACGACCCCTTGATTTTACTGGGCTGTAGCTCGTCATCGTCACCATATCCCTAGGAGCCTGACCGAGAATAGCTTAGGCAGTCCTCCTAAAGGTTTCGCAAAATTCAAAATGAGCAAAAAACAACCACTTTTTGAGGTTGATTTGCTCATTTTTGCCAATTTACAGCTTTTCTTTACCTTTATGCCGCTTTTTCAACCTTTTTTAAATCCTCAAGACGGAGTGACCCCGTTAAAGCTTTCTTCACAATTTTTTTGAAATTATGCACTGTGCATACCAGTGAAAACTCTGCTTCCACTTTCTCTTTCCCGCGCAGACTGAAACTCCTGAATCCAGAGTTTTTTATCTGACCAAACGGCGGTTCCGCTATTACTTTGCGACGTTCGTATACCGCTTTCGCTTCGCTTGTTTCCATTTTTTTATTCATGGCTTGTCGTGCAGTTTCAAACTTGTCTGTGCGAATTACCTTGCCTGCACTTTTCTTGGAGCCACTGCATCTGGAGCGGTAAGCGCACTCTCGGCATACTTCCTTGTTTGCCCGGTAGCCTTTCCTCTTAGCTTTACTGGCTGGATTGGTAACCAATTTTTCCCCAGCCGGACAGATGAAGACGTCAGCTTCAATATTGTATGTAAAATCCGCTTTGACAAATTTTCGATCAGTATTTTCAAGGTTCGTGACAGCCGGTTTTTCTTCCTTATCAGTAGCGATATAACCGTCTATTCCGTGTTTATCCAAGGTGTGCAGATTTGGCCCTGAAAAATAGCCGTTGTCCATACTCCATTTATCCACAGCTGCGCCATCGGTAGATTCTGACAAAGCCTGAAGAGCAGGTTCTACTTCCTGTACGTCGTTGGCGCGCTGGCTGATGTGTTGGCCAACAATGATCTGGTGATCCGCATCTACATTAATTTGGGCATTGTAGCTGTATTCGCAGTACCCTTTCTTGCTCATCACCCGGGCATCATGGTCTGCAAAGCTAATCTGTTTCTTGTCGTCTATTGGCTCGTCCGGATTGAGGGCTTTCTCACGCTCTTCCAGTGCTTTTTTGGCAGCCTTAATTTTCTTCAGCCGTTCTTCTTTAAACTGGAGGTCTTCAGGAATACTGTAGCCATTGGTTTCTTTGTAGGCGTCGTCTTCTTCCTGATCGCACTGGCTGGCTTTTTTGATCAGTTCATCAACCTCAGCGCTGAGTTCTGCCTCTTTGGCTTTAAGCCGGCCGTAGCTCATGGCCTTATGCTTTGAACTGTTGGCTTTGAATTTCGAACCATCCAGGCTGATATGCCCAAGCGATGCCAGTTTCAGCTCCATCGCCAGCTTGACGGACTGTTTGAAACAGTCATGAAAAAACGACAGGTTGTTTTTGCGGAAGTCCCCCAGGACCCGGAAGTTTGGGCAATTCATCTGAGAGATGTACATGA